>CANBYN010000006.1 GCA_947373615.1 Burkholderiaceae bacterium
ATATAAAACAGTATCAACAATGTGCTCAAGGACTCTTGGACCTGCCAGATGCCCATCTTTAGTGACATGCCCTACCATTAAGACGCAGATACCGCTAGATTTAGCCGCCCTCGTTAATTGCGCAGCACACTCTCTTACTTGCGCAACAGAGCCGGGAGCGGAACTTAGGACCTCTGAATATAAAGTCTGAATTGAATCAACCACCAAGACTTGCGGTTTAATAGTATCCATAATGGAGATCAGTTTTTCAAGCTGAATTTCTGCTAAAACTTCTAACTGAGGGGCATCCAATGCAATGCGTTTTGCCCGCAGTGCAATTTGCGCAGCAGATTCTTCACCGCTACTATAGAGAACATTCATACCGGCAGAGCTCATCTGCGCTAAGGCTTGCAGAAGTAATGTAGACTTCCCAATACCAGGATCACCGCCCAATAGAACTACACCACCAGGAACGAGCCCGCCACCTAAAACGCGATCAAACTCATCTACACCCGTACTAAATCTAGGCAGGTCTTCTGCACTAATTGAAGAAAGCTTTTGCCTTGGCAATGACTGAGCCAAACCTTGAAAACGAGTATTAGAAGTAATTTCAGGAAGCCCCTCTTCCAACGTATTCCAGGCCTGACAAGATGGGCACTGACCTTGCCACTTCGCCGAAGTGCCACCACAGGATTGGCAGATATACACCGTTTTGACTTTAGCCAAGAGTTTCCTAATAAATTAAATTTAAATTGAGAAAAATTAGTCGAGCTGTGTGCCCGATTTATTTTCCTGAGCACGCTTAGGTGCATCTTTACGACGTTGCTCTAAATCTGCCGCTCTTGCAGCAGCCGCTCTTTGCTTTTCTTCAAACTGACGCTGATTATCGGCACGTTCAACAGCCTTTTCAGGCGCAGCGCGATCAGCTTCGCGTCTCTTATCCTCTTGATCTTTTATGCTTTTACGCAAGTTACGTTGCACTTCATGTAAGGCAACCTCCTGCGTCTGAATAGGATCAATTTCAGCACGATAATCTGCCCTAGCACTTCGCAAGCAATAATTTACCCAATACTTTTGATAACACTCTGAAGAGGCCTTGCCCCAGCGGTACTTTGCCCAATCACGCTGTAGCTCAAGCTCTTGCTCAATCTTATTCAATTGATCAAGCTCAGCCTCTTCAGCGGGCGTAGCTAAAGCATTACCGCCTACAGAGGTGCACAATAAAAATATTGCAGTAAATATTTTTGATTGAAGAGAAAAACTTTTCCTCAAATTTCTACCTTTGCGCCTAACTCAACCAAGCGGTTAGCGGGAATTTTAAAGAAGTCCGACTGGCGGCCGGCATTTTGATACATCCAGCAAAATAACTTTTCACGCCATATGGCCATTCCTGGTATCTCTGTTGACACAATGGTGTCACGCGATAAAAAGAACGAGGTATTCATCATGTCAAATTTGAGATCGGATGATTTTTCAATTAATTCAATAATCTGTCCCATATCAGGCGTCTCATTAAATCCATAAACAGCACGCACCACATAAATACCATTACCAAGATCTCGTAAAGTAATGCGCTCACTATCTTTTACGTATGGCACATCCCAAATACTCACCTTCAAAAAGAAAACTCTCTCGTGCAGCACGTGGTTGTGCTTCAAGTTATGCAAAAAGGAAACCGGCACATAGTCAACGTGAGCCGTTAAAAAGACGGCAGTACCTTCTACGCGGTGCGGTGGATGCGTCATTAACGCTTCAATAAAGCTCTTTAATGCAATACCATTGTTCATGGCGTTATGGCGCAATATCTTACGACCCTGATACCACGTCATCAGTAATAAGAAGCATACTGAACCAAGCAGTAATGGGAACCAACCGCCTTCCATGATTTTCAAAAGATTAGCGGCTAAGAAGGCAAGGTCTACTGTCAAGAAAGCGCCGATGACCAAAGTCACCAATATCGTATTCCAACGCCAGACCACTCTCATCACAATCGCTGCCAAAAATGTCGTCACAATCATCGTAGTAGTGACAGCAATTCCGTATGCCGCAGCTAAGTTTGCTGATTCCTTAAATGCCAAGACAACTGCAACAACTAAAATCAGGAGTGCCCAATTTACCAAAGGCATATAGATTTGACCAATCTCCCTGTCAGATGTGTGTCTCACCTTCATGCGAGGCACAAAACCCAGCAAAATTGCTTGGCTAGTCATCGAAAATGCGCCCGAAATCACAGCTTGGGAAGCAATCACCGTCGCTAATGTCGCCAAAATCACCAATGGAATTACAAAGCCCTCTGGCACCATTAAAAAGAATGGATTGGTAATATTCTCAGGGTGATCTAAAAACATTGCGCCCTGCCCAAAATAATTGAGCAGCAAGGCGGGCATGACTATGAAAAACCAACCCATTCGAATTGGTTTGAGACCAAAATGCCCCATATCAGCGTATAAAGCCTCAGCCCCTGTCAACACCAGAAACACGGCTCCGAGAACAATAAATCCTTGTAAAGAATGCTGAATCAAAAAACGAATAGCAAACATTGGGTTAACTGCAATAAAAATAGCTGGGTTATGAATTACTTGATTGACACCCATCAGTCCAATCACAATGAACCACAAAATCATAATGGGGCCAAAAAGTTTACCTACAACATCGGTGCCAGTCTTTTGAATAAGAAAGAGGATGACTAAAATTAAAATCGTAATAGGCATGACAAAACGGGTTAGGTCACTAGATATCACCTCAAGACCTTCTACTGCAGACAAAACAGAAATTGCAGGAGTGATAATGGCGTCACCGTAGAACATGCAGGCGCCAAACACTCCGGCCATAATAATTAAGAGAGAGCGCTTTGAATTTGCTGGTGCCGTTCTTAATGCTAAAGCCATGAGTGCCAAAATTCCACCCTCACCATGATTGTTTGCGCGCATCACAAACAAAACATATTTCAAAGAGACAACAATGGCAAATGCCCAGAACACCATCGAGATAACTCCATAGACTGCATCCGTAGAAAATGGGATGCCGTGCTCGGGGCTAAAGCATTCTTTAAGGGCATAAAGCGGGCTGGTACCGATATCCCCAAACACTACGCCAATAGCGGCGAACATTAATGAGACTGAGGCCCCTTTTTTATGAGAGTGATCCTCACGAGAGATCTCCACCGGCCTTAACAAGGATGATTCAGAAAACTCAGGATTACTTACTGACATTAATGACCCCTAATGTAATATTTCGTGGCAATATGTTACTCCTTATATAGACTCATTAAATTGAGAATTTCATCTCAAAAACCGCATATTTATGTGTCTTTTGCATGGGTGCCTCGACAAGGGCCACTAAAGAATGGTAGAATCTCAGCTTCAGACGCGGGGTGGAGCAGTCTGGCAGCTCGTCGGGCTCATAACCCGAAGGTCGTAGGTTCAAATCCTGCCCCCGCAACCAGTTATAGAACTAGACCCCTTATTTTATAAGGGGTTTTTGTTTTTCTAGGGCCATCAAAAGGTCTAGGGTATCCACGTAATTAGTTTGATACTTATTAAAAGTCATTTAGCATGTAATGCCAAGGATTAAAACCTTGATTACCGCATACCAATTCCACATCACAATATCCAAATTGTCTCGAAACCACTCTCGAATAGTTTTCACTTTTAGTTTGATATGCTTTAACCAATTCAACGAATCTCAAATAGACTCATATGATCTTAGGATTAAGAACTGCCATCTATCCTGTCAGCGATTTAACCAAAGCCAAAAATTGGTATTCACGAGTATTGGAAATGGAGCCCTACTTTGATCAACCCTTCTATGTCGGATTTCAAGTGGGTGGATTTGAACTTGGACTTTTGCCGCAAGGTCAATCATCAACTACTGGACCTCAACCACTATGGGGCGTGGCAGATATTGAAAGTGCTTTTCAAAGATTATTAGATCTGGGCGCAGAATCGCTCGAACCAGTTACCGATGTTGGAGAAGGCATCAAAGTAGCCTCCGTCAAAGATCCTCTAGAGAATTGATTTGGAATTATTCAAAATCCCAACTTCAATCCAAAAATAATTAAGTAATTTTGATCAAAAATGTCATTGTTTAGTTTTCCAATATCTCTTGGGATCAAACTAACAGCCCATTATTTCTCATGAAGAAAACAACTATTTATCGCAACGGAAGCGAAAGATAAATGCAGCATTGGGAGTGGTAGCTTGACTTAGGGCAATAAGCCCTTTATCTGGAATGTAAGTATTTTGGCTTGATATCACTACGGCTTTGGATGATTGTGCTTCGCAATACTCTTGTGCTTTTAAAGAGGCGATCTCGTTAGCCTTATCTATTTCGCCTTTGAACGGATTAACCAGAGCGGTAATTACATAAGAGCCATTTGCGGAGGGCATTACTCTGCTAGTTTTAAGTGACTCACAACCAAAGAGCAGTAAAACAAGAAATATCGGAATCGATTTCGGAGTTGATAATATTTTATATTTCATGCAAAGTTTATTTACCGCAAAGCTTCAGTTTTAGGCCTGCCTCCAAATCATCTCTATATTTTTAGCCCATCGAGAAGGATGCGAAGAATTTCTAACTGAGAACTTTGTAACCCCTGCCACTCAAGCACTTCTTTACAACCGCCTCCTGAGCCTGATTCCCAGAAAATGCGCCGCCCGCTCCTCCGATAACTGCGCCAGCGCCAGCAGCCTGCGCTATACCTGATCCGTTACCCCCGGTTACTAATCCTAAAAGTCCGCCTACTACAGCTCCAGCCCCAGCACCTTTAGCTGCTGTTGAACCCATACCTGATTGTTGTTGCGCATATGCCTGGCATTCCTTAAGGTCATTCTCATAAGCTGCCTCATTTACGCCCTTCATATCCACAATTGGCCTAACGTCAGCTCCAGCACATCCCGCCATTGCCATTGCAACCAATACGCTCAGTAAAAGTAACTTTTTCATAACAACGCCTCTTTACCCCTAATTATCGACACCACTTTGCCATAAGCGTTTTATATCATGTCTCCAATATTGTGTCGACGGAAAATACGCGCTTTTTAAAGATCTAAAACCGACATGGAGAAGACTCACTTATCAACCTGTTTCAGAAACAGCTTTGATTATTCCTTTTCTAACAGCACCTAGCAATTCTTGATAATCTTTTGTGTTTTGTTTGGCGTATTCCACCGAAAATCGACTAACAGCTTCATCAAATACATCTGTTTTACCAAGGTAACCAGAAATCATTGCTGCATTGCCCGACTTCGCATGTGATCGCGCCAAGGCTCGCCCACAATATTTAGCATAGTTTTTTAGTCTTGTTGGAGTTACCTCTTCAAATGAAAACGACACCTTCATATCCCTTAATTGACGGACATAAAAGTCTCTGCCTTGAGGACCTCTAGTCCAACCCAAAAATATATCGGATGAGGATTGGGTTAAACGCTGACCAACAACCACACGTTCGCCATGCTTCACATATTGACTCTTGCCAGCATAAGGTTCGAGCACGGATGGGCGAGCTTCTTTCACCTGCAATAAAAGCGGCTCATCATCAGGAGACATAAATAAGGCAACAAAACAACGCGTACCAACACTTCCAATGCCAACTACTTTCACTACAACGTCCTGTAGCTGATACCGATCAATCAAGACCCTGCGATCATGAGACAAGGATCTCTTGTAATCCTTTATCGCCTCTTTTGCCTGTGCATCGAAATTCTTTTTGGTTTGATGAAAGATGAGAGGGGGCTGATCAATTAATCTTTTTTTTCCATCAACCTCAGTAGTTATTTTAGGAAATAAATATTCGGCCACCCTACTCTCAGCACGTTTAATCAACTCTTCGCGAAATAACTTCGCCTTCTTGCTAGGTGCATTTTGAGCAAATTTAACCAAATCCAGTTGCTGATACCAAAGCGCTAATGGACTCATCTTTGAATATTTTCGAAGATTTTCCCGATAAGACTGAACACAGGTTTTGGCGATAAGTCGCGCAGTCTCGTTATCAAATCTAATATCTTGAGCAGCCACTACAAAGCTTGTCGCTAATCGCTTCACATCCCACTCCCAAGGAGCAGGCAATGTTTCATCAAAATCATTAATGTCAAAGACTAATTTTCGCTCTGGGGTTGCAAAAGCGCCAAAATTTAACAAATGGCAATCCCCACAAGCCTGAACATATATTCCGCTATTGACTGTTCTAGAAAGATCATCTGCCATCAATGCGGCTGAGCCCCTAAGAAATGTGAAAGGACTAATCAACATGCGCCCATACCGAATCGGAATGAGCTCAGTAAGCCGATCTCCATTGGATTTTTCTAAAATCGTATTCGAACTAAAGCCTTTGGGTCGTCGCTTAATAAATGCATGCGCCTCTAATGGGTGGGTTTTACGCAAACCCTTCCCAAACTCAATACTTGATGCTCGATTCAAAAGAGAATTATCTAATTCATCATATTTATTCATTGTTTAATTGTGGCACTTAAATACACATATGTCATGCTCATAAAAGGATCATGAATGACCAACTTAGGTCATCTGTCCGCTTACAAAATTCGACCTCTACAAATAAATGAATGCGCCAATGATTAGGTAGCTTGGTTTAGCCCGGGAATATCAGTGCAAAGTGCAGACCATCGAGGCAATACTTGCATGGCATTGCCCCACACGGACGATGCAAAGTCCGCCTCATCTGCTCCACGTACCAAGGCTAACTCCTTGCCAATACGAGGAAGAAAGGCTGGTTCATTGAAAGTAATTCCTTCTGCTTTGAGCCATGCAGGTGGGATGTCAGGAGAATCGGTTTCAATAACCATACTCTCAAGCGGTAATTCTTTTACGAGTCGACGAATTTGCAATGCGCGCTCATAAGTCGCCGCGCCCCCAAATCCCAGTTTGAAACCCAACTCAATAAATTGCTCAGCCTGTTGAAAGCTGCCATTAAAAGCATGTGCAATACCGCCGGGAATGGTCCGTTTACGCAAGCACTTTAGAATTGCATCTTGCGAACGACGGACGTGCAAAATTACTGGCAATTGGTACTTCTGTGCCAAAGCCAATTGTTCATTAAAAAAATATTCTTGTTTTTGAGAGTTCAAATTTTCAACAAAATAATCTAGCCCTATTTCACCGATCCCAACAAAACGAGGATCAGAAAGTGATTGAGAAATTTGTTGATCCAATATCGCAATGTCTCTCTCCTGAGAATCACTGCTATATAGAGGATGAATACCTAGGGTATAAACCAAGCCCGGAATATTTTGACCGTACTGATGAGATAAATCACGCACTTTTTGAAAGTCTGCAGCCCTAACAGCGGGTAGCAAAATAGCTTTAACATTTTTTTCTACAGCAGCATCAATTACCGATGGCAATCTACCTGCAAACTCCGAGGCGTCTAAATGGCAATGGGTGTCGATCCACACGGGATACTTGCTCATACTGAGAAAATCTTTAATACTCCGCGCTCTAAATGCAAAATCCGATCACAACGTTTAGCGCGTACAGGATCATGTGTCACGATCACAAAAGCAGTACCCTGATCGCGAGCAATGTCTAACATTAAATCAAATACTCCATCTGCAGTTTCGGTATCTAGATTTCCTGTGGGCTCATCGGCCAATACACATGCTGGATTTCCAACCAATGCTCTAGCTACCGCTACGCGCTGTCGCTCCCCACCCGAAAGCTCGCCAGGGGTATGCAATTCACGAGCGGCCAAACCAACGGCTTTTAGCATGGCACTTGCACGATCCATGGACTCATCCGCAGTAAGACCGCGAATGCGTAAGGGTAAAGCTACGTTTTCGACAGCACTAAATTCATCGAGCAGGTGATGAAATTGATAGATAAAACCTAGGCTCTGATTGCGCAGTTGATCGAGCTTTTTAACCGAAAGCTCATTTAAATTGGAACCCGCTAACACAACGGAGCCTGCGCTCGGAGTATCTAAACCACCCAAGAGATGAAGCAAGGTGCTCTTACCAGACCCAGAAGACCCCACGATAGCGACCTTTTCCGACGGGATAACATCCAAATCAATAGCCTTAAGCACCTCTACAGCAGTAGGGCCTTGACCGTATGTCTTGGCTAAGTCTCTAGCCATTAAGACTAGATTATTCATATCGCAGTGCCTCCGCAGGTTGTACTTTGGCGGCACGACGACTTGGATATAGTGTGGCTAAGACCGAGAGTCCAAAGGCCATTAATCCTACAGTGACTACATCATTTAATCTGACATCCGAAGGTAACTCACTAATGAAATAGACATCGCGCGGTAAGAATTGCACTCTGAAGATCGCCTCAATAGCAGGAACGATTACATCGATGTTAAGTGCAATAAGTAGTCCAAGCCCAACCCCGGCCAAAGATCCCAGAATGCCAATTGCCAATCCCTGCACTAAAAAGATTCTTTGAATCAATCCTGGGCTCGCACCCATCGTTCTGAGAATGGCAATATCAGCTTGCTTCTCATTTACCGTCATCACTAATGTAGAAACCAAATTAAATGCGGCTACTGCAATAATTAAAGTCAGAATGATGAACATCATTTTCTTTTCGGTTTGAACCGCAGCAAACCAATTACGATTTGAGCGCGACCAGTCTGTCACCCATAATGCCTGCGGAACAATAGCCGCGAGCTCATTGGCTACTGCTGGCGCACGCTGCATATCATCCACTTTCACTCGCAATCCGGATGGATCATGTAGGCGCAATAAGGCGGCGGCATCTTTCCAATGCAAAATAGCCAAAGAGCTGTCGTATTCATAATGGCCACTATCCACAATGCCAACTACCTGAAGAGTGCGCATCCGGGGCATTGCTCCTGCGGGAGTTAAATCACTCTCAGGGACAATTAAATTAATTGGATCACCCACATGCGCTCCAACCATTGCTGCTAATTGCGCGCCAAGCGCTACTCCAAAACTCCCTGGCTTAAGATCATCGATGCTGCCAGCAATAAATTGTTTTGGTAAACCAGAAACTTTTCCTTCTTCACTAGGAGAAATGCCCCTGATGGCAACGCCGCGCATGACATTCTCACGAGTCAACAATCCTTGAGAGCTGACCATTGGCGCTACACCAACTACGTGAGGTTGTGCGGCAACCTTAAGAGCTAAAGGCTCCCAATTCGCCAATCCCTCAGGCGCAGTAATTTCGATATGAGAAAGAACGGACAACATGCGATCGCGAACTTCTTTTTGGAACCCATTCATGACGGAAAGAACCACGATAAGAGAGGCAACTCCTAAGGCAATGCCAGCCGTCGAGATCCCAGAAATGAAGGATAGGAAGCCGTCACGCTTGCCAACTGTCTTGCGACGCTTGGATCGGGTGTAGCGCAGGCCAATTTCTAGCTCAATAGGAAGTCTTAACATAGCCACAGTTTAGACAATTACAAGGGCAAACCGATGGAATACTCAAATGCCACCTAAAATCAAGGGAATGTCTGCTCATTCCACCTCCCACCAAAGCACACTGCGTCGCTTTACCCTATTGCTGTCAGGAGAAGATTCTCTAGACGACCAGGAAGGCAATTCTGACCCTATTAAGGGATTGCCACATGAACGCTATCTATTAGGCAATCAGGCTCCTTTGGCCCCTGTATTGCTTTTAGGACTATCTTCAATTGACGTTGATCCAACTCAAGTGATTGCCGCCCTTCAGCCAGTGCATCTTCATGCTACGCGAGATCACTTAATTTTGATGGGGCAAAACCAGGTTGATCTAACCGAAGCAGAATCGAGTGAGCTCTTCAAAGCAGCTCAACCTTTTATCGAAGAAGATTTTCAAAATCCGCTTCTTTTTCAAGGGGTTCACTATTGGTTCATTCCTGCTGGTCCATTTGTTAGCCTGGCTAGTTACAGCATAGATCAAGCGCATGGGCGCAATATTGATTGGTGGATGCCACGCGATACCAATGAAGATGGGATAGCTAAACGGTGGCGCAAGCTCCAAAATGAGATTCAGATGCTTTGGCATATTGATCCGGCGAATGAAGAACGCGAACAACACGGGTTACCAGCCATTAACTCCATTTGGATTAGCGGTATTGGCAAGCTAAATGATGTAATAGCTCCACCACCTGTAGAGCAGGCAAAATACCTCTATGGAGCACACCCGTTGCTTGCCGGTCTTGCAAAGCTTCTCAATAGCGCTCATCAAATTAATTTTGATAATGAAAAACTGCCAGGCTCTTTTGCATGGCTAGACCATCCTGGGCAGATTTGGCCACAATTAAGCAAAGCGCTTGCTGAAGCAAAATTGGACGAAGTATTGATCATTGACTTTCCAAATGGGAAAGCTCGCGAACGCATCTTCACCGCAAAAGATCTTCACAAAAAATCTTGGGCTTTCTGGAAAAAATCAGCACCCTTAACCTGGAAAGAAATCACTCAGTTATGAGCCTCTTTTCTCAGCGCCCTTTCTCAGAACGCACTGCTACCTGGCTTCAGCAAAGTGGCATACATCCCCTGCTAGCTAGACTCTATGCTGCTCGGGGGCTGCAATCTCCAGAAGAACTCTCACTCGATTTAAAGCAACTACTTTCGCCTGCTGACCTAAAGAATTGCTTAAATACCGCAAGCTTGCTAGCCGACATTCTTGAAAAAAAAGAACCTATGCTTATAGTTGCTGACTATGATTGCGATGGCGCCACTGCGTGTGCAGTTGGGGTACGAGGATTACGTTTGCTTGGCGGCCCAGAAACGCCGATTCAGTTTCTGGTACCCAATCGTTTTACGATGGGTTATGGATTAACCCCAGAAGTTGTAGAGCTTGCCGCTCAACAAAACCCGAAACCAAAATATCTCATCACCGTAGATAATGGCATTGCTAGTGAAGCGGGCGTGGATCGAGCACGAGAACTCGAAATGGAGGTGATCATTACCGATCACCACTTACCTGGCGATCGCCTTCCGAATGCCACAGCGATTGTGAATCCCAACCAAGCAGGTTGCATATTTCCGAGCAAGGCGCTCGCTGGTGTGGGAGTCATGTTTTATATATTGGTTGCGTTACGTGCAGAGTTACGTAAGCGAGGTAAATTTACTAATGCTACTCAACCAAAGATAGAGAATTTATTAGATTTGGTTGCATTAGGTACCGTTGCGGATGTTGCGCAGCTAGATCGCAATAATCGCATCCTAGTTTCGAATGGTTTGAAACGGATTCGTACTGGAATCTCACAACCAGGCATACAAGCGCTGTTTCAGGCCGCAAAGCGTGATCCTCGTAAAGCCAATCCTTTTGACCTTGGATTTGCCATTGGTCCGCGTCTTAATGCCGCTGGACGCTTGGCGGATATGACTCTGGGCATTCGTTTGCTCATAACTGACAATCTGGATGAGGCCCTTAATCTGGCTCATGAACTCGATCGCATTAATCGTGAGAGACGAGTGATTGAAACCGGCATGCAAGAAACCGCTCTCTCCTATTTGGCCGAAGATCAACTTGCGGGAACAATGGCGCAAAGATCCAGCATTTGTCTATGGAACCCCGAATGGCATCAAGGAGTCGTCGGCATTGTGGCTTCACGCCTGAAAGAGCGCTTTAACCGTCCAGCCATTGTGTTTGCCCCCGCTAATGGCCCTACTGGCGAAGAATTACGTGGCTCTGGCCGCTCGCTAACGGGCTTTCACTTGAGAGATGCTCTGGACCTAGTTTCGAAACGAGAGCCTGGATTGATTTTGAAGTTTGGTGGTCATGCCATGGCGGCAGGGTTAACGATTCGCAAAAGTGATTTTGAAAAATTTGACGCCTGTTTCCAGCAAGTGGCCAACGAGCTATTAACCGATGAGTTACTAGAACGTAGGTATGCCCATGATGGCGTTTTAAAGTTCTCAGAATTTACCCCCGAAATTGGCGATTTACTTGCTGAAGAAATTTGGGGGCAAGGCTTTCCTCAGCCCGTCTTTTACGGAGAATTTGAAATTACCCAACAAAGCCTTATGAAGGAGAAACACCTCAGACTGATGCTGCGCCCGATAGGGGAACCCGAACTCAAACCCACCAATAAACCCTTGATAGGAGTTTGGTTTAACCGCACCCAAAGCTTGCCAGCCCAAGCCAAATTAGCCTACCGCCTTGTCACCGACCGGTATCAAGGTCAAGCCCGTGTGCAACTCATGATTGAAGCTCACGACGAGAGTCCGGGCACCTGAGGGTCTGAGGCAATAACCCCCTTATAATTAGGGGATGGAAGCTGAACAACTTAATACTATTTCAAATACCTTGTCCGACCTGCTCACGCGTGAGCAAGCTCTTCGGGGGTATCTTTGACTTCGAAGTAAAGTCACGTCGCCTTACTGAAGTTAACTCAATCCTTGAAGATCCCACTATTTGGGATGATCAAAAGAAAGCTCAAGCTCTGGGCAAAGAGAAGAAATTACTCGATGGCGTTGTCTCCACTCTTACGGATTTAAACACCAATATCACTGGCGCCCTTGAGCTATTTGACATGGCCAAGGAAGAAAGTGATTTTGAAACGATCTCTGCCATTGAGCAAGATGTTGAAAACTACAGCAAGATCGTTGGAGATTTAGAGTTTCGCCGCATGTTCCACAATGAGATGGATTCATGCAATTGCTTTATCGACATTCAAGCCGGCGCTGGTGGAACTGAGGCCTGTGACTGGGCGAGTATGCTCTACCGCCAATATCTCAAGTACTGCGAACGCAAAGGTTATAAAACCGAAATTCTTGAGGAATCTGATGGCGACGTTGCCGGCATTAAAAGTGCAACGATCAAAGTAGATGGTGAATATGCTTATGGCCACCTTCGCTCTGAAACTGGAGTGCATCGCTTAGTGCGTAAGTCACCTTTCGATTCTTCAAATGGTCGACACACTTCCTTTGCATCAATTTATGTTTATCCAGAGATTGATGATTCCATCGAGATTGATGTTAATCCCGCCGATATTCGCACCGATACCTATCGCGCCTCTGGTGCTGGTGGTCAGCATATTAATAAAACGGATTCAGCTGTCCGCCTAACCCATATTCCCACAGGCATTGTGGTGCAGTGTCAGAATGACCGCAGCCAGCACCGCAACCGTGCCGAAGCGATGAGCATGCTCAAATCACGCCTTTATGAGCATGAAATGCAAAAGCGTCGCGCTGAGCAAGATAAATTAGAAGCCAGCAAGACTGATGTAGGTTGGGGCCATCAAATCCGCTCTTATGTGCTGGATCAAAGCCGCATTAAAGATTTACGCACCAACGTCGAGATCTCAAATACCCAGAAAGTATTAGATGGTGATCTAGATGCCTTTATTGAAGCCAGCTTGAAGCAAGGCGTCTAACTCTCATCCCCTTATTACTGATACCACTAAAAATGAACGATAAAACAAATTTAGGCGTCACGCCATCTACAGCTACTGAAGTAGTTGATGAGAATCACATCATTGCAGAGCGCCGTGAAAAACTCGCCAAGCTACGTGAAAGTGGTGTCGCGTTCCCCAATGATTTTGTTCCGACACATTTAGCTGTAGATTTACATGCGCACTATGACAGTCTCACCAAAGAAGAACTAGCAGCGAAAAAGATTCACGTCAAAGTCGCCGGACGCATGGTGTTAAAGCGTGTGATGGGGAAAGCCAGCTTTGCCACAATTCAAGACCGTAGCGGACAAATTCAGTTCTACATCAATGATGAGATTAGTGGTGCAGATATCCATGGCGCTTTCAAACATTGGGATCTGGGAGACTTCATCTCCGCTGAAGGCAACTTATTCAAAACCAATAAGGGCGAGTTGTCTGTTGAATGTAGTAATTTGCGCCTACTCAGCAAGTCCTTGCGTCCATTACCTGACAAGTTTCATGGCCTCTCTGATTTAGAGACTAAGTATCGTCAACGCTATGTTGATTTGATTGTGAACCCAGAAAGTCGCAATACTTTTAAAGCGCGTAGCAACGCCATCGCATCTTTGCGTCGCCATATGTTAGCTGCTGATTTTATGGAAGTGGAAACTCCTATGCTCCACCCTATTCCAGGAGGTGCTGCGGCCAAACCATTTATCACCCATCACAATGCTTTAGATATGCAAATGTTCTTGCGTATTGCGCCAGAGCTTTACCTCAAACGTTTGGTGGTTGGTGGATTTGAACGCGTCTTTGAAATTAACCGCAACTTCCGTAACGAAGGCGTGAGCCCACGCCACAACCCAGAATTCACCATGATGGAGTTCTATGCAGCCTATACGGATTATCGTTGGTTGATGGATTTCACAGAAGGCTTGATTCGCGCAGCTGCTATTGATGCTCAAGGCACAGCCGTGCTCACCCATCAAGGTCGCGAACTCGATCTAAGTAAACCCTTCCAACGCCTGACCATTACTGAAGCCATTCTTAAATATTGCGGTCAATCTGGCAAGAACTATGAAGCTGGGAAACTGGAAGATATTGATTTCATCCGAGCTGAGTTGAAAAAAGGTGGCGAGAATCCAGACGCCCCCACCCTGAAGAATGCGGGTATTGGCGCCCTGCAATTAGCTTTATTTGAATTGGTTGCTGAAGAACATCTCTGGGAGCCAACTTATATCATTGACTACCCAATTGAAGTAAGCCCACTTGCACGTGAATCTGATACGCGCCCAGGAATTACGGAGCGCTTTGAGTTATTTATTACGGGTCGTGAAATTGCAAATGGCTTTTCAGAACTCAATGACGCTGAAGATCAAGCGAATCGCTTCCGCAAGCAAGTCGAACAAAAAGAAGCTGGTGATGAAGAGGCTATGTACTTTGACCATGACTTTATTCGAGCCCTTGAATACGGCATGCCACCAACTGGCGGCTGCGGTATCGGCATTGATCGCTTGGTAATGCTTCTCACGGATGCACCCAATATTCGTGATGTGATTTTGTTCCCGCACTTACGTCGCGAAGAAGAGTAAAAATCAGAAGTGAGACAGTCAAGCATTCAAGATGATTTGGGTGCAGAGCTAATACCGAGAAAGATTATCTTAGGCTATCGTTTTCAGACTGAGACTGGGACTGAAAGTAGTCATATAGTGAAATAACATTACCAGCATACGCATTGGCATGACGTTGGGCTTTTTTATTCGAGGTTTCTGTCTTGCCTCCTAAGTTATAAGCCACCACAGCAAGATAGTTATCGCTAAATTTATCGAGCTGTATTTTTAAATAAGTCGCCCCAGCCTCTAAATTGACCTCAGGTACCTTGAGTTGCTCATTGCTAAACCCCAATTTATGAGCAGTACTGGGCAAAATTTGCACCAAACCCACGGGACCATGTGGTGAATGAGCCTTGGAGTTAAAATGGGATTCAATGGCTACAACTGCTTTTAGTAACAAGGGGTCTAGCCCCACTTTATTTGCAGCGGCATTAATATCTTCTGTCCAGCGCTGCGAGTCAGCCTGAATCCGAGCACAAGATTTATCAGGCAAATCATTGCGCAAGCATTGCTCTATGTAAGAAGCATGAGCAATAACGCCATGGAGAAGAAGTAGAAAAAAGAAAGTTGAACTAATGCTTCTTTTGAAAAAATCTATCACGAGTGAAAGTATCCTTAGAATGCATTAAGAGGATAGTAAAACAAGCCTCATTATCAGCGAAAAAAAGGCACCCAAAGGTGCCTTTATATTACTCAATTAATAAAAAATCACTACGCTGGTAAACCTTTTTCATCAAATACACCTTCAAATAGCGCAGAACTCAAATACCGCTCAGCGGTATCTGGCAGAATCACGACAATCGTCTTACCTTCATACTCAGGTCTCTTGGCTAAGCGTACTGCTACAGCAGCCGCAGCCCCACAAGAGATGCCGACCAAGATTCCTTCTTCTTTAGCAATGCGACGTGCAAACTCAATTGCCTCCTCGTTAGTGACTTGCTCAACCTTATCGACTACTGATAAATCCAAATTCTCCGGCACAAAGCCTGCGCCAATACCCTGAATCTTATGGGGTGCGGGCTTAATTTCTTCACCATTTAGCTTTTGCGTAATCACTGGACTAGCCGTTGGCTCGACCGCAACGACTTCAATTGCTTTTTTCTTGGTGTTCTTGATATAACGACCAACACCAGAAATGGTGCCGCCCGTGCCAACACCTGCAACAAATACATCAATCTTGCCTTCAGTGTCTTCCCAAATTTCTGGGCCAGTGGTCTTTTCATGAATCGCTGGATTTGAGGGATTGCTAAATTGTTGCAGCAATACATATTTATCTGGATCAGACTCAACAATTTCTTTAGCTTTGGCGATGGCACCATTCATCCCCTTAGGACCTTCTGTCAATACAATCTTCGCACCCAAAGCGGTTAAAAGTTTGCGTCGCTCAAGACTCATCGTTTCTGGCATCGTGAGCGTAAGTGGAATGCCTCGAGCTGCCGCTACGAATGCTAGAGCAATGCCGGTATTGCCGCTAGTGGGTTCTACAAGTTCTTTGCCAGAGCCTAAAAGTCCTTTTTCTTGAGCATCGTTAATCATGGCTACGCCAATTCGACACTTCACAGAATAGGCTGGATTGCGGCCTTCTATCTTAGCCAAAACGGTTGCCTTAGCACCATCGGTAACTCGGTTAAGTCGAACCAAAGGGGTGCGACCAATCGTTTGGGAGTTATCAGTAAAGTAAGTCATAGCATTTCCTGCAAAGAAGTATGGAGTAGAAGGGTATATTTATAGCAAACATCTTAGGGGCTGGCGTAAATTTTGTAAAACAAGCTCTATTGCTAAGCTAAGCATAAAAATTGCTGATCTAGCGTTTACCTCCTCTTGCACCATATTCCTATCCGGGGAATGCTTATGCAATTTTCTTAATTTCACACTGAGATATCTTGGATTAAGATACCATTCGATGATTCAAGACCTCGTATACAAAAGGAACAGTGGGCTGATGGCTTTATATATGATCAAATTGTGATTAAAGTATTCGAAAATAAGAAGTGCTAGTGAATAAACTTACAGAAGTTAGAGAATCGTGAGGCCATCAAATGAGTATCCCTAGCAAAACCCACCTTTTTGTCGATAGCTTAAAAAAAAGCTCTAATAAAGGTGATCGGCCCCTCTTTATCGATGACACAGGCGCCTTATGTGCCAAATGGAAAAATTTCACACTATCGAGCGTATTTCAACCCATCTTCAAATCAAATGAATTAAGCAAGGCTTTCGCATACGAGGCCTTTGTGCGCACCATAGACTCCGCGGGGAATCAAATTGGAGCGGACGAATTATTTACCAAAGCAACGGATCATGATGAGATCACAGGCTTAGATCGCTTGTGTCGCACAATGCACCTTCTCAACTTTGCCTTGCAAGACATAGCAGGTGCACTGCTATTTCTAAATGTGAATGAAGGCCTCATCTCTGCGGTTGATACTAATCATGGCGCTGCTTTTAGAAAGGTAATTGATGCGCTGGGATTCTCGCCAAATCGAATCGTAATCGAACTCCCGGCCTCTTTAGTCAAAGATACCAAGCGAATTCATTTTGTTCTGCAGAACTACCGCCTGAACTCCCTAGAAGTGGCAATTAATATTCAATCAATCAATGACCTTCAAGCGCTCTCTGAAAGAGCTAATATTCATTACATTAAGATTGCCCGCTCATTTCTGTCTTCAGACAAAGCATTTTTTGATGAGCTTCATCAGATTAATCAACTGAGCAAACAGACTAATACCATCATCGCTCAAAATCAGGTTACATTAGATTCGATTGATGACCCCAAGGTCATGTTGCAGGGAGATGCTTATGGAATCCCCTCAACGCTAAAAGATTAGGCAGTCAATGCCAAATATTTTCCCCAAGAGAAAATGTCCAATATCGAAATTGTGATTGGGCATTAAAAAATATCTCGCCTTAATACAAAATATGGCCAAAAGAGTCTAATCCAGTAATATTGAACGATGACTATTCACTCAATATTACGTATGGGGGATCCTCGGCTGCTGGAGTCCGCAAGTCTGGTTGATCCTGCCCTAATTACTACCTCTCAAGTACAGGCTTTAATTGATGACTTATTAGAAACTATGTACTCAGTAAATGGCGCTGGTTTGGCAGCGCCACAAATCGGCATCAATCAGCAAGTAGTCGTATTTGGCTTTGAGAAAAACCTGCGTTACCCTTTGGCTGAATCTATTCCTGAAACCATACTAATCAACCCTATCATTACGCCATTGAACGATCTCCAGGAAGAGGATTGGGAGGGATGTCTTTCAGTGCCAGGTATTCGTGCGAAAGTACCCCGATTCACTCAGATTCGATACCAAGGCCTTGATCGTTTTGGTCAAAGAATTGATAGAACAGTAGAAGATTTTCATGCTCGCGTAGTGCAACATGAATGCGATCACTTGATCGGCAAGTTATTTCCAATGAGGGTTAAAGATTTCACACACTTTGGCTTCACTGACATTCTCTTTCCGGAATTGAGCGCTACCCCTCCGGCCGAATAAGGGCAAATGATGAATGTTGATTTTGACAGGCTAACTAACAATCTAAATATTGATTCCATCCGCTGGGATACCTACAAAGGAAAAGATATTCTGCCGCTTTGGGTAGCTGATATGGATTTTCAGTCACCTCCCTGCGTCGTTGAAGCCTTAAATGCTAGGGTGAGAAAAGGAATTTATGGATATACCCATACTCCCGATTCCTTTAACCAAGTGATCTCCCACTATCTTTATGAGCATTACCAATGGGAAGTCGATCCTGACTGGATCATTGTTCTTCCAAGCGTAGTTTCTGGGCTATACACAGCAGTACAACAGCTCACCAAAGAAAATGAAGGGGTGTTAGTTCCAAACCCTATTTACCATCATTTGCGACTCGCTTGCACTGAAGCAAAACGCAATCTTATCGAGATGTCATTGCAGTTAGTTGAAAATCGTTGGGTGCTACCAGGGCGGGAATTACCAGAAATCATCAATAGCAACACTAAACTAGCACTATTTTGTAACCCACAAAATCCTGGATCTACCGTCTTCACTCGAGAGGAATTACGTGCATTTGGTGAGCTTTGTGTACAAAAAGATCTATGGATCTGCTCAGATGAAATTCATGCAGGCTTAGTTCTTGAGGAAGGCAAAAAACATATTCCACTTGCCAGCATTAGCAAAGAAATCTCTGAACGTACTATTACCTTAATGTCTCTTAATAAGACATTTAACTTTCCTGGAATTGGTTTAGCTTGGGCAGTCGCTGAAAATCCCGCCCTCAGAAAAGCCATTAAGACTGGACTACACCAAACGATTGCAGGCCCTTCTCTCCTAGCTTACACCGCCAGCATAGCGGCCATTGCAGAAGGTGAGCCCTGGAGACTCCAGCTAGTGGAGTACTTGCGAAAAAACCGCAATCTCATCACATCAAAAATTGAGGCAATAGATTCATTGAGCATTGGAAAACTGGAAGGAAGCTATTTAGCCTGGATTGATTGCACCAATCTCCAGCACCCCAATCCACATAAACTTTTTTTAGATGCTGGCTTGGCATTATCTCCAGGAAGCCAATTTGGCAACCCTCAATTTGTAAGGCTAAATTTTGGCACTCAGAAAACGAGGCTCTTAATGGCGTTAGATATTATTGAGAAAGTCGGCCATACAAAGCGTCTCCAATAATTTAATTCTTTGCCGCTCTTCAGTCCGCTTTACAAACGAATAAGATCCAGAGTCAAATTCAGTATCGGTGAAGCGCGGTCAATTACTTTTGCTTTTTAAATAAAGTTACTAGTAACACTAGGAACAGCACAATAAACCAAAGTAGAGACCACTCAGGCACTTGCAACCCAAGAATCGCGGGAAGTTTTGCAGAGCAAAGACCATCCGCCTTAAATAGCCATGGCAATGCATTGACCACTTGAAATTGATTTATCCAGAGCTCCAAAGGATCTATTCCGCAAGACTCGCCAGGATGAGATAAAAGCCAAACATGGTGACCCGCAACTGCCACCCCATATCCCGCAGTCAGAATTGCCAATCCATGAAATAGCTTTCGCAATGGACTAATGCCAGCAGCCAATAAACAGGCAAGCGCTACACCCAAATAGCCCACTCTTTGCAAAATACACAAAGGGCATGGTAGGAAACTGACCCCTTGATAACCCACCTGCTGCAGAATCACAGCAAAAGCAACTAGGCTCATACAAAGTAGACTAACAAACAGGTATTGGCTTTTATTCATATATAGATGATAGCTAATGGGCTATTGGCAGCCCATAAATTGTTTCTTTATTACTAAAAGTCTGATCTATATCACAAGTGAGTCCTAATTTTTCGGTGATTTGGGGCAATTTCCCCCTCCAAGAATGGGATAATTACGGCTTTGCTATCTTCTAACACTACGTATTTATGGCCGCATACCACACTGAAACCGTTCTCACCGTTCACCATTGGAACGATACCCTTTTTAGCTTTACCACCACCCGCAATAAAGGCCTACGTTTTCGTAGTGGCCACTTTTTAATGATTGGTCTTGAGGTTGAAGGTAAACCTTTGGTAAGAGCATACAGCGTTGCCAGCCCAAACTATGAAGAACATCTTGAATTCTTAAGCATTAAAGTTCAAGACGGGCCCCTTACTTCTCGTTTGCAAAAAATTCAGGTGGGTGATCCTATTTTAGTTAGTGAGAAATCCGTCGGAACCTTAGTGCTCGATGACCTAAACCCAGGAAAACATCTTTACTTATTCAGTACTGGCACTGGCCTCGCCCCCTTCATGAGCATCATTCGAGATCCAGAAACTTATGACAAGTTTGAAAAAGTAGTTCTCATACATGGCGTGCGCTTAGTAAGTGAACTTGCTTATGAGGATTACATTAAAAATGAATTGACTCAAGATGAGTTCTTGGGCGAATTGATTCGTGAAAAACTCATCTATTACCCAACAGTGACTCGTGAAGCATTCAAACACACAGGTCGCCTAACTACCGCTATTGAATCTGGTCAACTTTTTAAAGATATTGGCTTGCCGCCGCTTGATTCAGCAGTGGATCGAGCCATGATTTGTGGAAGCCCATCAATGCTCAAAGAAACATCTGAAATGCTTGATGCCAAAGGCTTCAATGTCTCCCCAAGTCTTGGCCAGATGGGTGATTATGTCTTTGAACGAGCATTTGTAGAAAAGTGATTAAAACGCATGCATGAATTTATATAAGGTTCCCTACACTACATTTTTCTGGCGCATTAGTAGGGCTACTAGTTGGCCTTGCTGGCGTAGGCGATGGCTCTTTAATGACGTCAATCTTAACGCTAATATTTGGGGTTACCCCAACAACTGGAGTAGGTACGAATCTTGCTTATGCGGCTCTTAATAAAGGCTTGGGCACAGCTACACACCGTCTACGCGGAAATATAAAGTGGGATATTGTTGTCCTGCTAGGAGTTGCCAGCGTTACAACAGCGACAACTTCCATCTTGACCCTAAAATAAATAGGGCCGATTTCTAAAGATTGAATACATTTCATTACCTTTTCGATTGGAATCTCTGTTCTTCTGACGGCGCCCTCGCTAACTGTCTGATCCAGCATCTTAGAATCTGTCGGCCAGGCTGAGAGCCAACAGAATCTTCTAATCTAATGAGCCATAGTGGATTGAGTCATTTGGAATCTTAATTAATAGTGTTGGCTTTATACAATATTCTTCTATTCATATCATTAAAGATTGGTTGCGAGACCTAAACAAGGGGTGTACATTAGTTTCTAGCGTAAACCTCAGGAAATCAAAAACGATCATGTCACCCGTTAGAGAACTCTACAACCCAGTAATCACCAAATTACTGCGTGAGCATGACCAGCTTCCACACGATAAGGTCGAAGAACGTAAAAGCTTTCAGCGCCGCATTCTATTTCTAATGAATACCATCAAGCACTCAGAGTTCGAAGACTCTTTTGCGTAACCAATATTTAATAAAAGGTTGCTTGTTAAAGTGGCTTTTTTACTACTTCAACCACTTTAGACTTGATGATTTTTAGCCATAAAACATTTGAATAATTAATAAAAAAATCAAATTTATGGCTAAACGTATTCAATGAGAACCAAGAAATACATACAAGCATTCCTGAATATCAATAGCATTTTTTCTTGTTTCTAAGTATTAGGTTTTCGGTCTATAGTTGGCTTAAATCATAATGACTGAAAAATCCACACTTATCATTCCTGGTTATCGCGGCAGCGAGGATGCCCACTGGCAAACTTGGATGGAAAGTCAAATTCTTGGATCAAAACGCATTCATCAAAACTGGGAGCAACCTGTTTTGGCCAATTGGTCTACCAATATCGCCCGCGCTCTCACCGACTTAAGTAGCCCTGCATGGCTGATTGCCCATAGCTTTGGGTGCCTTGCCGCAATCATTGCAACAGTAGAAAACCCTGAAAAAGTAGCCGGCCTAATGTTAGTAGCGCCTGCCGATCCAGAGCGCTTTGACCAATCCGGTGTAAAGCGCTGGCATGGCATAGGCGCCTCAGAAAGTGTCCGTGCACAGATCCCAATCCACGCCTTACCCGTGCAGAGTCTTTTGATAGCTAGTGACAATGATCCTTGGATGCAGGCTTCAAAATCCCAGCTTTGGGGTGAATGCTGGGGTAGCCACACCTTTACCATGAAAGATGCCGGACATATTAATACTGCCTCGGGTTTTGGTCCTTGGCCAGATGGCCTAAAACTTTTCAATTACTTCAAAAGTCAAGCTCATACCTATCAAAAGGCTACGAATGCCCCAGTTTTTAAAGGGAATTCTTCTTTAATTCAATTTAACGATAACCAATCCACTTTTTCTTGCTTCACAGCTTAGAGGTTTTTCTCTAAATTCCATTCATCAACGAAAGGAATTGCAATGAAACATATTGGTTTATCAAAATTCGCAGCGGCACTATTTCTGGGGGTTGGCTTAATCTCTGTTAGCTTTGCACAGAAAAGCATTCTCAATGTCTCCTATGATCCAACTCGTGAGCTTTACCAAAATTACGATAAAGTATTTGCTCCTGACTGGAAGAAAAAGACCGGAGAAGAGATTGCTATTAAACAGTCTCATGGCGGATCAGGCAAGCAAGCTCGAGCAGTTCTTGATGGATTAGACGCAGATGTCGTGACGCTTGCTCTAGCATATGACATCGACATCCTAGCTGAAAAGGGTTTAGTAGCCAAAGATTGGCAAAAGAAATTTAAAGATAACTCTTCACCATATACATCAACCATTGTGTTCTTGGTACGCAAAGGTAATCCAAAGGGAATTAAGGACTGGAATGATTTGATTAAACCAGGTGTTGAAGTCATTACACCGAATCCAAAAACTTCTGGTGGTGCTCGCTGGAATTACTTGGCTGCTTGGGCTTATGCTTTGAAGCAACCAGGTGGTAATGATGCAAACGCAAAAGAGTTCGTGAAAAAACTTTACGCAAATGTGAAGGTATTGGACTCTGGAGCCCGGGGAGCTACCACAACATTTACTGAGCG
>CANBYN010000007.1 GCA_947373615.1 Burkholderiaceae bacterium
TTAAGCCTTCCAGAATTGCGCTTTGCATGTGGCTTAGATAATCGCCCTGAATTAATTGGCGATGATGTCTTTGCCCTTCTTACGGTTGATGGATCCGTACAGTCTCGTCAGCATGCTGGGGGAACAGCGCCTTCGCAAGTGCTTGCAGCAATTAAACAGGGTCGCACTGATCTCTAAAAAGTATGGGGTTCTGGTCTAAGCTCTCCGCAGGGATTGATCGTGTAAACCAATTTCTGGGTCAAGCAGCCAGCCTCATGATTTTGTTGTCCTGCATCGTCTCTGCAGCCAATGCCTTGCTTCGCTATGGTTTGGATGTCAGCAACAACTGGCCGCTAGAACTGCAGTGGTATTTATTTGCAGCAGCTGTCATGCTTGGTACCTCTTACACCCTCAAGCGCAATGAGCATGTTCGCGTTGATTTAATTTACTCGCATCTTTCTGATCGCGGTCGTATTTGGGTTGATCTATTTGGATTGATTTGCTTCTTAATGCCAGCATGCCTCCTATTTACATGGCTCTCTTGGACTACGCTTTTCTATCCATCCTGGCTCGTAATGGAGCATTCACTCAATTCCGGTGGATTGGCTCGCTACCCCATTAAATTTGTAGTGCCCTTTGGATTTTTCATGCTCAGCTTGCAAGGCCTTTCAGAGATCATTAAGCGCATAGGTGCGCTTAAAGGCAAAATTAGTTTGCCTGCTGAAGACCTTCATTACGAAAAGCCAATGCAATGATTCCATTGGAGTGGATGCCGCCCCTCATGTTTGGTGGACTTATCATCTTCATGTTAATAGGGTTCCCAGTCGCATTTTCACTTATGGCTGCCGGTCTATTCTTTTCCCTGATTGCGATGAGCGAAGGCTTTTTTGGAATGGCTTTTTTACAAGCCATCCCTCAACGTATCTTTGGCAGCGTCCTTGCCAACGATCTACTACTGGCCATCCCCTTCTTCACCTTTATGGGCGCAATTTTGGAGCGATGTGGACTCGCCGAAGAAATGCTTGACTCCATGGGGCAATTATTTGGGCGCGTACGTGGAGGGCTTGGCTATTCAGTCATTATCGTCGGCTTTATTTTGGGGGCTATTACCGGCACGGTAGCCGCTCAAGTGATCGCTATGGCAATGATCTCCTTGCCAGTAATGATGCGTTACGGTTACAACATGCGCTACGCTACGGGCGTTTTAGCGGCTTCTGGAACCATTACACAACTAGTCCCGCCGTCATTAGTATTAATTGTTCTGGCAGACCAACTAAAAACTCAGAGTGGCAGTGCTGATGTAGGCAGCATGTACTTGGGCGCTTGGGGGCCCTCCTTATTACAAATTGGGCTTTTTGCGCTCTATACCTTTTTCTTGGCACGCATTCGTCCAGACTATTTGCCACCCATCCCCCAAAGCGACCTCACACTCAAGGGATGGGCGCTATGGAAAAAATGTCTCCTAGGAATTATCCCATCTGCAGTATTGATATTCCTAGTGCTCGGGACCATCATGACCGGTATTGCCACTCCTACTGAATCTGGGGCCATGGGCGCCATGGGCGCTTTATTCCTAGCGTGGATTCGAAGAGCGAACATCCCCAACCTGAGAGGGCTAATTCAGGAGGCCTATCAAAACACCATGCGCATTACCGCGATGGTTGTCTTTATATTGATAGGCTCGACTTGCTTCTCTGTAGTCTTTCAGGGTGTTGATGGAGGCTTTTGGGTTGAAAACCTTTTCTCAAGTCTGCCGGGCGGTTGGATTGGCTTCTTAATTGTCGTCAATCTCTTTGTATTTTTCTTGGCATTTTTCTTAGACTTCTTTGAGATCGCATTCATCGTGGTACCGATGTTGGCACCTGTTGCAGTGAAATTACTTTCACCAGTATTGCTAGACTCCATGAATGGCAATCCACAAGCAGCAGCTAGTGCGGCTTTAGTTTGGTTTGGCGTGATGCTGTGCGTAAATATGCAAACCTCCTTTATGCACCCGCCGTTTGGATTTGCCCTATTTTATTTAAGAGGTGTAGCACCAAAAGAAGTAAAGAGCAGTGATATCTATTGGGGGGCGCTACCCTGGGTAGGCTTACAACTTATCATGGTTGTCGTCGTGATGGCTTTCCCGGTACTAGTTACCGCACTTTTGGATAAGCCAGCCGCAGTAGTACAGAGTCAGGACTTTAATTTCACGAGCGAAGAAGGAAATAAGCCTGAGACAAGCTCAAACAAAATGGATGAGGATGCGCCGGTTCATTTTCAATTAGATAAGCCGATTAAATAAGATCGGCATTTAATTTACAGGGTAATATCCCGATCCTGTCTCACACAGTCAACGTAGTATTCACTGTGACCATCGACATCAGTCTTCACTAGTCCATGAATATCAGTCTCAAATCCAGGGAACTTCGCATTGAAGTCACGCGCAAAGTAGAGATAATCAACAATGCGTTTATTAAAACGCTCCCCAGGAATAAGCAGTGGAATGCCTGGAGGGTAAGGCGTCACCAACATAGCCGTCACACGACCATCCAGCTTATCTAAAGGCACACGATCAACTTCTTTGTGCGCCATTTTGGCCCACGCTTCAGAAGGCATCATTGCAGGTTCCATGTCTGAGGTATACATCTCAGTAGTCATGCGCGCAACATCCCGGCTCTTATAGAACTCATGAATTTGCTGACAGATATCCTTTAAACCAACGCGTTCGTAACGCGGGTGCTTAGCCACGAATTCTGGAAGTACTTTCCATAAAGGAGCGTTTTTATCAAAGTGATCTTTGAATTGCTGCAATTCAGTTACAAGGGTATTCCAACGACCCTTGGTAATCCCGATAGTGAACATGATAAAAAAGGAGTACAAACCGCACTTCTCTACGATCACACCATGCTCAGCTAAGTACTTGGTGACGATGCTCGCAGGAATACCCATTGAGCCAAAGTTGCCTTCAATGTCCAGTCCAGGCGTAACCACAGTAGCCTTAATAGGATCGAGCATGTTGAAATCTTTAGCGAGCTTACCAAAATCATGCCAAGGTGCAGCTGGCTCTAAGATCCAGTCCGAACGCTCGCCTATACCTTCTTCAGCTAAGTGGTCTGGGCCCCAAACTTTGAACCACCAATCTGCGCCAAACTTTTCATCTACTTCACGCATAGCGCGACGGAAGTCCATCGCTTCGGCAATGGATTCCTCTACTAAAGTAGTTCCGCCAGGGGACTCCATCATGGCAGCAGACACGTCACAGGAAGCAATAATGGCGTACTGCGGACTGGTAGAGGTGTGCATGAGATAAGCTTCATTGAAGCAATCTCGATCCAGCTTGGTATCTTCAGCATCTTGCACTAATACCTGGGAAGCTTGTGACAAACCAGCTAACAATTTATGAGTCGATTGGGTAGCAAACATCAAACTCTTTTTCGTGCGCTTGCGATCGGAACCAATGGCGTGCATATCCTTATAAAAAGGATGGAAGGCGGCGTGCGGCAACCACGCTTCGTCAAAATGCAAAGAATCTACTTTGCCATCAAGCATCTCTTTAATCATCTCGACGTTATAAACAATACCGTCATAGGTGCTCTGAGTCAGCGTCATCACACGTGGGACAACATTTTTATTTTTGATGAATGGATTGGCATCAATCTTTTTCTTTATGTTCTTCCACTCAAATTCTTCTTTGGGAATTGGGCCAATAATGCCAAGGTGATTACGGGTTGGCATTAAGAAAATAGGAATCGCGCCCATCATAGTGATGGAGTGAATTACTGATTTATGGCAATTGCGGTCTACCAAGACTACGTCACCAGGAGCGACAGTAGAGTGCCAAACAATTTTGTTAGAGGTAGAAGTGCCATTAGTTACAAAGAACAAATGATCCGCGTTAAAGATCCGTGCAGCATTGCGCTCACTTTGCAATACAGGGCCGGTATGATCTAACAACTGACCCAATTCTTCTACAGCGTTACAAACGTCTGCACGCAACATATTCTCACCAAAGAATTGATGGAACATGCGCCCTACTGGACTCTTTAGGAAAGCTACACCACCAGAATGGCCGGGGCAATGCCACGAGTACGAACCTTCTGAAGCGTAGTTAGTTAAAGCGCGGAAGAATGGGGGCGCCAAAGAATCAAGGTAGACCTTCGCTTCACGAATGATGTGGCGCGCTACGAATTCTGGAGTATCTTCATTCATATGAATGAAACCATGTAATTCACGCAAAATGTCATTAGGCATATGACGAGAAGTACGAGTTTCACCATACAAGAATATCGGAATATCTTCGTTACGTTTACGCACTTCAGTAATGAAAGCGCGCAGATTATTTAATGCGGGAAGATCGTGATCTTCTGAGTCAGAATCAAACTCTTCGTCGTCGATGGAAACAATAAAGGTAGAAGCACGGGAGGCTTGTTGGGCAAAAGAAGTAAGGTCTCCATAGCTAGTTAAACCAATCACCTCCATGCCTTCAGTTTCGATAGCCTCAGCGAGGTCGCGAATGCCTGAACCCGAAATATTTTCGGAACGGAAGTCCTCATCAATAATGATGATTGGGAAACGAAATTTCATAAATACTCCCCTGCTTTCTTGTCCGACACGTTCGGAACCCACTTCTCAAAATTAGCGAGGTCGATGACCCGACCCCCATCTGGCAAAACCGTGACTATATCGACAAACATGGCGTCTCGCTGAACATCACGAGGCACGTAAACATGGCGAGCATATACCTGATTGGCTAAACTTTCGTGATAGCCTGTAAAAGTGATCAATAAATGCCATTGTTGATTGCCTTTTTGAGCCAAACACTCTGTTAAAGCACTCGTTTCATCTAGACTATGCATTGCCGTCCAAGTCAAAGAGAAAACTGGGCTTTCAGCGCGATGTAAAGGTAACTCGATAGAGCGACGATAACGCTCACCTTCTGCTGTCAAGCTTTCAGCAATTAACCAAAGACGTAATTGCGCCTCAACAATGTGTGAGCTACGTTCATTAAGTACCCGGAATTTTAGAGTTGCAACACCATTGTGAGACCCCACTACAGCAACCTTTGAAAAACGAACACCGGCAGTAGGCCTTGTAAAGCGCGCAAAAGCCAAACCAGTAGTTAAGGCGGAATAGACAATTCCAAAGAAGGCTTCAAAGGTAACAATCCCATTGGGCCAATGACCAACAGGAGTCATGCGGCCATACCCAATAGTTGCCATTGTTTGCACACTAAAGAAAAAGACATCTAATAGCGCGCCAGGTTCTGCGTTAGTGATAGCCCCATCACCACAGGCAAGATAAGCAATAGCAAATAACAGATTAGCGCCAAGATAAACGGCAATCACCAAAAGCAAGAAACTCGTCCAGGAAGTCCCTAGCAACCAATGATAGAAATCATTTTCAGGTCGCGCTAGGGATGAGCGCGTTAAGCTAGCACGATACTCATCAAGATTAATTCGCTCGGGACGGCGACTGAGATGTAACTTTTCCACTACCGTGAATGCATTAGGTCTTTGGCAGGGTTACGCCCCGCTGACCTTGATATTTACCGCCACGATCCTTATAAGATGTTCCGCACACTTCATCGCTCTCGAAAAAGAGCACTTGCGCACATCCTTCACCAGCATAAATCTTCGCAGGCAATGGAGTGGTATTGGAAAACTCTAATGTCACATAACCTTCCCACTCTGGCTCGAATGGAGTGACATTAACAATAATTCCGCAGCGAGCATATGTACTCTTGCCAACACAAACCGTTAATACGCTGCGAGGGATCTGGAAATACTCTACTGTTCTTGCTAACGCAAAAGAGTTGGGTGGAATGATACATACCGGACCCTTGAAGTCGACAAAGGATTGTTCATCGAAGTTCTTAGGATCAACGATCGTACTGTTGATGTTGGTGAAGATCTTAAATTCGTCTGCACAACGAATGTCATAGCCATAGCTTGATGTGCCATAACTTACGATTTTGTTGCCGTTAGCATCTTGGCGAACTTGCCCAGGTTCAAAAGGGCTGATCATGCCTTGCTCGCCCATGCGGCGGATCCAGTGGTCTGATTTAATAGTCATGGGCGAATTGTAAAACCTTCGTTAGCCTCTGCCCATGAAATTATTAAAGGTTTGGGCTAAAAACGACCCTCTCAGGGGCGTTGTAGATCTCGAAGTGTTTTCCTGAGCAGCGGGATAAGATAGTGAGATTGGTTTTGCGGGCTAACTCCAGACCCATGAGAGTGACTCCAGAGCGAGTCAGGAGAAAGGGGATGCCCATCTGCGCACCCTTAATTACCATCTCAGAGGTCAGACGCCCAGTGGTAAAGAAAATGAGATCCTTACCCGGCATTTCAGCGAGCCACATCAACCCTGAAATAGAGTCAACCGCATTGTGCCGCCCTACATCCTCAATGAAATGCACTAGTCTCACCCCAGTGTCGCCATCTCGCACAAAGACTGCGCAGGCATGTACTGAGCCAGATTGCTTATAAATAGTGTCCTGCGTCCGAATAACATCAATCAGGGCTACGATTGCCTCTTGGGAGAGCTGAGGGCCTTCGGGCAATTGTATTTCTGAGATCTCTTCAATCAAACCACCGAACATGGTTCCTTGTCCGCAGCCAGTGGTTACCACCCGCTTGCTAGTCAACGCATCAATATCGACAGTGCTTCGTCGCGTTTTAACAGCAGCCGAATCCGTTTCCCAGTCAACCTGGATACTCTCAATATCGTCTGGAGACTCAACTAGGCGCTGATTGCGCAAATACCCCAACACCAAGGCCTCGGGAGCGCTCCCCAGGGTCATTAAAGTGACCACCTCACGCTTATCCAAGTAAATAGTCAGGGGACGCTCTCCCGGGATATGGGTTAGCTTACGGCGTCCCGCCTCATCCAATACCTCGACCTCATGCACTAAGGGCACGGAAGCGTTAGACATCTGGATGATTGGTTTTACAGCCATAAAATACTCTCTAAAGTCAGATTCAATTGCAGTTTATCGGTGTTTCTGAAGGTTCAATGGGGGTTTACTTTAACCGCAGACTAAAATCAATGCTTAAGCCAGCATAATCCTAGATACACTCTAATTTAACCTTCTTATTTAAGTCCGCATTGCATGAGCAGCTCCCAGCGTCGCCTTCTTGTTACTTCCGCATTACCCTATGCCAATGGACAGATCCATATCGGTCATTTGGTGGAATACGTACAAACCGATATTTGGGTGCGCTTTCAACGCATGCGTGGGCATGAAGTTCACTATGTTGGCGCCGACGACACACATGGCACCCCAATCATGTTACGCGCAGAAAAAGAAGGTATTACCCCTAAAGAACTCATCACAAATGTTTGGAAAGAACATAAGCGCGACTTCGACAACTTTTTAATTTCATTCGATAACTATTACACCACTGATAGTCCTGAGAATGAAAAGCTCTCACAAAGTATTTACCTCAAGCTTCGTGATGCTGGATTAATCGAAAAGCGTGCGATTGAGCAAGCATACGATCCCGTCAAAGAGATGTTCTTGCCAGATCGTTTCATCAAGGGTGAGTGCCCTAAGTGTGGTTCTAAAGATCAATACGGCGACTCCTGTGAAAAATGTGGAGCGACCTACTCACCCACCGATCTAAAGAATCCTTTCTCAGTGGTAAGCGGCGCAACACCCATCAAAAAAGTTTCTGATCATTATTTTTTTAAATTGTCGGATCCGCGTTGTGAAACATTTTTACGCGACTGGACTCAAGTAAAAACACCATTACAACCCGAAGCTCGCAACAAGATGAAAGAATGGGTTGGTCAACCAGGTGAGTGCAAGCTGGGTGACTGGGATATCTCCCGCGATGCCCCTTACTTTGGCTTTGAAATCCCTGACGCTCCAGGAAAATACTTCTACGTTTGGCTCGATGCCCCAATTGGCTACTACGCCAGTTTTCTTAATTACTGCCAAGCTAAAGGCTTAAATTTTGACGAATGGGTTAAGCCAGATTCCACGACTGAGCAGTATCACTTTATCGGCAAGGATATTTTGTATTTCCATACATTATTCTGGCCGGCCACATTGCAATTTGCCGGCTATCGCACTCCAACCAATGTCTTTGCTCATGGATTCTTAACCGTTGATGGCGAGAAGATGAGTAAATCCCGCGGCACTTTAATTTCGGCAAACAGCGTGATCGAGTGTGGATTTAATCCTGAATGGTTCCGCTATTACTTTGCAACCAAACTCAACGACAGCATGGAAGATTTAGATTTAAATCTTCAAGATTTTATTGCACGCGTGAATAGCGATCTATTAGGCAAGTACATCAACATCGCTAGTCGTAGTGCAGGTTTCTTAGTAAAACGTTTTGGCGGCATTGTTTCTGATGAAGCCATGAATGACCCTCTACTCAAAAACATCGCTGCAGCAAGCGAGAAGATTGCAGATCTATATGAGGCACGCGAGTACGCCAAGGCATTGCGTACGATCATGGAGCTAGCAGACAAAGTGAATGGCTTTGTTGATGAAAATAAGCCTTGGGAAATTGCTAAAGATCCTGAGCGTGAACCAGATCTACAACACGTCTGCAGCATCACTTTAGAGGCATTCCGAATGCTCAGCGTCTATCTCAAGCCAGTAATTCCGCAGGTAGCTGCTGGAGTGGAAGAATTTTTCTCGTTAACGCCCTTTTCTTGGGCTGATATTAATACACCCCTCTCTAGTAAGAATCCAATCAATCCATATAAGCACCTCATGACCCGAGTGGAGGCCCCACAAATTGAGGCTTTGCTGGCTGCAAACTTGTAAAAAAGCATCAAAAAAACACCTATAATGGTGTACGTAGTCCTCAATTCACTTTTATCAGTGACTTTTATAAGTTATTGAATTTATTGAGCATTTTAGGAAATGTCATGGCAAGATATCAATCAGAATTCACCCAATTCTTAAACGAACTGAAGTCAGAGAAACCTCATCTCGAGGCAGATCAACAAGAGGGTCGCGCCTTACTATGGGATAAAGAACCATTAAGTGTTGAAGATCAGCGACGTGCTAAAGTCGCCAAATTGAAACAGCGCTCTTACGTCTATTCGAATGACTGAGCCAAGTACTCAGCCAATATCCGATTTACTCGATAGCACCCCATCCGTTACAGATGGGATGTCGTCTGCATTCGCTAAATTGTATGGCGAACCACTTTTCAAGCTCCCTACCGATCTTTACATTCCACCAGATGCTCTAGAAGTTTTTCTAGAAGCTTTTGAAGGACCTCTAGATTTATTGCTTTACTTGATTCGCAAGCAAAATTTCAATGTGCTTGATATTCCCATGGCGCAAGTGACTCTACAGTACTTGAGCTATATCGATCAGATTCGTCATCACAATCTGGAGCTTGCTGCTGAATACTTGCTCATGGCAGCAATGTTGATTGAAATTAAATCGCGCATGCTCCTGCCAATGAAGAAAGCTGATAGCGAAGAAGAGGTAGAAGATCCACGTGCAGAATTGGTACGCCGCTTGCTTGAATACGAACGTATGAAGCTGGCTGCACAAGAACTAGATCAAATACCTCAACAAGGACGCGACTTTCAGATTGCCCATGGTTATGTTGATACTTCCGTTGCCATTGCTTGGCCAGATGTCAATGTAGATGATTTGCAAATGGCTTGGCGTGATGTGCTGCATCGTGCCAAACTTAATCAACATCACACTATTACTCGCGAAGAATTATCTGTACGTGATTTTATGACTCGCATCTTGCGTCGCCTACAGAACACTCGTTTTGTAGAGTTTGGCGAACTCTTTGAGGAAGCTATTAAGTCCGGTAGAGGTATTCCAGTAGTAATTGTGAACTTTATTGCCATGTTAGAACTTTCACGTGAAGCTTTGGTAGAGATTACTCAGGCTGAGCCATATGCACCAATTTATGTGCGTCTTGCCTACACCCCAATTACATGAAAATCATTAGCGATATCCAAGAATTACGTGACCACCTTCGCGGCCAAAATAGAGCCTCATTTGTCCCGACCATGGGCAACCTACATGAAGGCCACCTCTCCCTAATGCGTTTAGCAAGACAGCATGGCGACCCCGTGGTTGCCAGCATTTTTGTGAATCGCCTGCAGTTTGGTCCTAATGAAGACTTTGATAGCTATCCTCGCACAATGCAAGCAGATATCGATAAACTTGAAAAGGAGGGTGTCTATATCCTATTCGCCCCTACCGAACGAGATTTATATCCTCAGCCACAAGAATACCGCGTGGATCCACCTCAACAATTAGGCGACATCCTTGAGGGTGAGTTCCGCCCAGGATTCTTTAAAGGGGTTTGCACAGTAGTACTAAAACTATTCTCTTGTGTTCAGCCTAAAGTTGCCGTATTTGGCAAAAAAGATTATCAGCAACTGATGATTATTCGCCAGATGGCTAAGCAATTTGCTTTACCTGTAGAAATTATTCCTGGCGAAACGATTCGCGCTGAAGATGGCTTAGCTCTGTCCTCCCGTAATGGCTACCTCTCTACCGAGGAACGCGCAGAAGCGCCTGAATTACAAAGAGCGCTTCAAGAAGTGCGCCAACGAGTACTAGAACTCAATGTTCGCAACACTCAGTCATTATTGGATATTGAAAAAAATGTCGTGGCTACCCTTGCGGGCCGTGGATGGGAACCAGACTACATTGCTATTCGTCAACAAAGCGATTTGGCGCCAGCTTCAAATGAAAGCCTACAGGCTGGTGAGCCACTCGTGATTCTGACAGCAGCTAAGCTGGGTAAAACACGTCTGATAGATAACCTAGAGATCTAATCTTCTAGAGCTGAGCGTTACAGATCGTTGAACTTTAAATCGATAGCCAACCCATTACACATAAAGTATCTCTGATAATTCAAAAGAAAAATCGCCCAAAGGCGGTTTAAAGTGCATTAGCTAGATTTAATGACTATGCATAGTTGAGAGCGAAGATTTGACTAAATCTTTATGTTCAGCAGGATCAATCGTAGCAACCTCAGCAATGAACTTCTTGAGATCAATTTTTTTACCGCCAACCCAAGTGCCTAGAACTTTTACCTTTTCAGTAATTTCAATCGGCTTAACAGCAGTTAAATCGGCAGAAAGCTCAACAAAGTCAGCATACTTCCCAACCTCTAATGAACCGACTTCCTTATCGCGCTTAAGTTGATAGGCGCCATGGATTGTTTCAGCCTTAAGAGCTTGGCCAATCGTCACGGCTTGATTGGCTCCATGGACCTTACCTGAAATAGTGGTACGAGTAACCATACTTTGAATATTCAAGAGCGGATTCGGAGGGGAGACTGGACCATCATTATGAAAGGAAGCTTTGACATCAGACTTAAAGGCATCACCCAAAGGCTCCCACTGAGAGCCATAGGATGACTCAAACATGGTGCCATCAAGCAAGTCACCCCAGTAAATATACTGAAATGGTGACATTGAAACGGTCACTCCGAGAGCAGCGGCACGCTTAAATTGATCGCCTTGAGCAGCACCTAAATGCTCTACACGCCAGCGATGATCTGTACCGATGAGTTTGTATTTATTCAAAGCGCGTTCATATGCATCCATCACTACGTCAAAGCCTACATCGCCATTACAGTGAAAAGACATTTGATAACCCAGCGGTGCAAATTTATCCAAAATTTGATCTAACTGCAAACGCGTATAGTTCATGCCCTTTTCGCCCAGCGGCCCCAGAATAATTTGGGCATGTTTGGTTGTTGGGTTATCTAAGTAGCCAAAACTTTGTGCAACAGTCCCAAGCCAAGGCGTACCATCAGCCCAAAGCTTGATGCCTGCCTTTCGTACCATGCTTGGATCGGGCCAGCTCACTGGTTTAGCTGCATCAGGCTCTGTAGACATATGGTAAACATTCATCCGCAACGGACTATCTGGAACCGATGCAAGTGCTAAGTAAGCCTTGTATTCACCAGTACTGTAAGTCATATCTGATGTGGAGGTAATGCCGAATGAAGCCATGTAGGCATACCACTTTGCACCAGAGAGCAAGGGGTTAGGAATGGCTTTTTCCAAGAAAGGAGCCACGACCACCATAAGGGCTGGAACTTCATTAGCAACACCATTTGAAGTGCCATCCGGATTACGACCAAAGCTACCGCCCACAGGATTTTTGGGTGGCTTGCCATTTGCCCAAGGTAAGGTCTTGATCACTGCCGTATTAAAGTAGACCGCATGACCAGAGTTATCCAATAGCAGAATCGGCCGGCCACTAGGTGTTAAAGCATCTAAGATTTGATTTGTTGGGGTTGGGGCTTGTTGCAGGAGGCGATCTACGCCATTAAAAATCAACGGTGTACCGGCAGGCATCGCGGCATCTTCTTTTAATATCTTTGCCTTTACATCATCCCAGGTTTTATAACCAACATAAGGAGCAACCCAGTACGCTGGAGATTGCGTAACCATGCCGCCTAACAAGGGATGACTATGAGGCTCAATAAAGCCAGGCATCAGCACAGTTGATCCAAGATCGGTGACCTTAGCCTGAGGTGATTTAGCTTGCACATCAGCAAAAGATCCAACAGCAGTGATCTTTTTTGTTGCTGTGTCAAAAGCAACGGCCTCTGCCCGTGGATTTTTTTCATCCATAGTAATAATGGTGGATGCTTTTAGAATCTGCGTTTCAGCCAGCACTAAATTAGATAGGCAATAGATAGAAAAAATCGGCAAAGCCTTAAAAATTGATTTGTATCTCATTTTTATTCCAATGAAAAATAAATTCATTTTGATAAATACGGTCATATTTAACAGCAAAAAACTGTTAATGAAATATAGCAAAACTTATTTTTAGAGCTTGCCAATCCTTGCGATAGGATGCGGAATTTTAGACTGGCGGATTTTAGAGAGCGAAAAATTGCCCTACTTCTAGTTTCAACTCTTTAGCCAATTCAGCACCAGTAACTTTTCCTGAGCCCCCTTTAGCTTTGAGGACTTCAATTTGCCCACCATGACAAGTGACAAAAAAGGAATCTAATGTGATTTGGGTAATCTCGCCAGGCTTACCTTTAACAGCACCAAAGGTAGCGGCTACATGTTTATGGCAATCGTAGATTTGCACCTTCTTCTCACCAAATATTGCCCAGGCCCCAGGCGCCGGGTTACAAGCGCGAATGAGGTTATAGATTTGGCTAATATGTGTTGCCCAATGGATCTGAGCAGCACTAGCATCAAACCAACCTTCATAGTTGGCTTGCGATTCATCTTGAACCAATTCTTGATGCTTGCCTGCAACCACCAAGTCCGCAGCCTCTAGCAATGCACTCACGCCAACAGGGAAAAGATGATCAAAATAAATTTTGCCAAGGGTGTCATTGGGTCCAATAATCACTTCTTTTTGCAGAATGACTTCACCCTCATCCAAGCCGTCGGATGGGCGAAATATAGTCAGACCCGTTTTTTCTTCGCCCAAAGCTATCGCCCAATTAATAGCACTTGGACCTCGGTATTTTGGTAAAAGGGACGGGTGATACTGAATCGTGCCATGCTTTGGAATCTTGACTAGCTCTTGCGGGACAAACTGCAGAACATAAGCCATAACGCAGATGTCAGCATTACTATCGATCATCGCCTGCGCTGCTTCGGCACTTTTAAGTGAGGCAAATTGCAGGGGACTCAAACCCCTTGCTAGAGTAGCCTCTTTCAGAACATCCAGTTTGCTTGATTTTGGATTATCGGGCGGACAGAATACAGCAACGACTTCATCACCGCGATCTAAAAAAGCATCTAATGCGGCCTTCCCGAAATCCGCACTCCCAATTAACGCAACCCGCATCTTAGATCACCTTATCATGACGTAGCGAGATCAACTCATCGGTGGTGTAACCCAATTCATGGAGAATCTCATCGGTGTGCTCACCGAGCAATGGTGAACGCTCAACGTCAGTGGGGCTATCCGATAACTTAATCGGATTGCCCACAGTAAGGTACTTACCCCGAATGGGGTGATCCACTTCCACCACGGTTCCTGTGGCGCGCAAGGCAGGCTCTTCAGCGATTTCTTTCATGGACAAAATCGGTCCACAAGGGATGTCGTATTGATTGAGAATATCCATGACTTCAAACTTACTCATGGTCATCGTCCACTTTTCAATCTCGCCAAAGATCTCCATCAAATGTGGCAAGCGTGCCATGGGAGAGGCAAAACGCACATCGGTAATCCAATCTTCACGACCAATCACTTTGCACACTGCCTCCCATACGGGGGCTTGCACAATGACGTACATATAGGCATTGGGGTCGGTCTCCCAACCTTTACATTTCACAATCCATCCCGGTTGACCACCGCCAGAGGCATTACCAGCGCGGGGTACAGCGTCGCCAAACTCTCCGTTCGGGAACTGGGGATACTCTTGCATCAAACCCACCCGTTCCAAACGTTGCTGATCGCGTAACTTCACACGGCACAAGTTCAATACCGCATCTTGCATGGCGGCCAAGACTTTCTGACCACGGCCTGAGTGCGTGCGTTGATACAGCGCGGTCACGATGCCTAGAGCTAAATGCAAGCCCGTGCCGCTATCGCCAATCTGGGCGCCCGTTACCATCGGAGGGCCATCATCAAACCCGGTAGTTGATGCAGAGCCGCCGGCGCATTGCGCTACGTTCTCATACACCTTGCAATCTTCATAAGGACCAGGACCAAAACCTTTGACAGAAGCCATGATCATCATTGGATTGAGCTCTTGAATGCGCTCCCAAGAAAACCCCATGCGATCGAGTGCGCCTGGAGCAAAGTTCTCAACAAGAACATCACACTCTTTAATGAGGCGCTCTAATATCTCTTTACCCTTTTGGGTTTTGGTATTGACCGTGATGGAACGCTTGTTGTGATTGAGCATTGTGAAATACAAACTGTCTGCATCGGGAATATCGCGCAATTGACCGCGAGTGGCATCCCCTTCGCCTGATTTTTCGACCTTAATTACGTCTGCCCCAAACCACGCTAGCAACTGAGTGCAAGTAGGTCCAGATTGAACATGCGTGAAATCGAGGATTTTGACCCCTTCAAGTGCTTTTGCCATGATTTAAGCCCCAAATAAGAATGAAATTTTTGAATTAAGGCAATTTTACCAGCGGAGAATTGCTGACATTAAAATATGCACAATGATTGGGCATATTAGCTAGCTTAGCCCTCCAAGCACTATATGCGGCTAAGATGAGGGATTTTCAAGTTCTGCAAGGCGTTTTTTCAAAGACCGCTCTTGTGCAAAGCGTTCCGTTTCATCACGAATAATCGCTACCACGCCATTTGCCTGATGATTTGCATCAAAAAGCATGCCTACAGTAAACGCAACGGATAAGGTGCTGCCATCCTTATGTTTTGCCGGAACCTTGAGTAAAGATGTTCCATATCTTGTCGTCCCCGTCTCCATCGATTTAGCATAACCCTCATTGTGTCTTTGACGCTGCCGTTCAGGAACGATGAGATTTAATGTTTGGCCCAAGGCCTCCGCTTCTGTGAATCCAAAAATTCGAGTAGCCGCGGGATTCCACAGGACAATCTTTTCACCGGCATCAGCAACAATAATTGCATCGCCCACACATTCAACTAGTTGATGTAAATCAGTATTTGTATTCATAGGTTCAGTCTATAGAAATAAAAAGGCGCCCACAAGGAGCGCCTTCAAGTGAATGCTAACTAGTAACCGTTATTACACCGCTTTAGCTGCATGCAACTTAGCAATGTCATCAGCGTTATAGCCAAGATCAGCCAATACTTCGTCAGTGTGCTCACCCAATACTGGTGATGGACCGACTTCAATTTCCAAATCAGAGAACTTGATTGGGCTACCGATAGTCAAATACTTACCGCGTACTTTGTGATCAACTTCTACAATTGAACCGCTCTTACGCAAATCTGGTGAAGCAGCCAATTCTTTCATTGACAACACAGGCGCGCAAGGAATGTCAAATTTGCGAAGAATATCCACAGCTTCGTACTTAGTTTTATCTTTGAGCCAATCTTCAATGGTAGCGAAGATATCAAAAATCTTGTCTTGACGCGCTTCAGCAGTCATATACGCTGGATCAGTGGCCCACTCTGGCTTACCAATTGCACGCGTGATTGGCTCCCAAGCATGTCCTTGAATAGTGAAGTAGATATAAGCATTTGGATCTGTTTCCCAACCCTTACACTTCAAAACCCAACCTGGCTGACCGCCGCCGCCAGCATTACCACCGCGTGGAACTACATCAGTGAAAGATCCATGTGGATACTGTGGGTACTCTTCCAAGTAACCAATTTTGTCTAAACGTTGTTGGTCGCGTAACTTCACACGGCACAAGTTCAATACAGCATCTTGCATTGAGCATGAAACTTTTTGGCCTTTACCAGTTTTTTGACGCTGCATTAACGCAGTCAAAATACCAATTGCCAAATGCATCCCAGTATTAGAGTCGCCCAAAGCGGCAGCAGAAACAGTAGGTGGGCCATCCCAGAAACCGGTTGTAGAAGCTGCGCCACCAGCACATTGCGCTACGTTTTCATACACTTTTAAGTCTTCATAAGAGTGTCCATCGCTAAAGCCTTTTACAGAAGCCATGATCATCTTTGGGTTCAATTCTTGAATACGCTTCCAAGAGAAGCCCATGCGATCCAAAGCGCCTGGGCCAAAGTTCTCGACCATCACATCAGAAGTTTTGATCATTTTTTCTAAAACTTCTTTGCCCTCTTGGGTTTTGGTATCGAGAGTCAAAGAACGTTTATTACCATTTAGCATAGTGAAATACAATGCATCAGCGCCTGGAATATCACGCAATTGGCTACGAGTAACGTCACCAGAACCTGGACGCTCAACCTTGATAACATCAGCGCCATACCAAGCCAATAACTGGGTACATGCAGGACCTGCTTGTACGTGTGTGAAGTCAATAATGCGAATACCGTCTAATGGTTTAGTCATACTTGTTTCTCCTTAAATATTTCTTTTTTATTGCGTAATTTAATTAAAAAAATTATTTCTTTGCAGCTGCTGTGGATGGGTTTAAGTTAGTTAAACGTCCACTCTCAGTACCTGCAGTTTCATCAATAACAGCATTGATAAGCGCTGGTTTACCTGCAGCAATTGCCTCTGTTAATGCTGCTTCTAATTCTGCCGGTGTAGTGACATAGTACCCAACACCGCCAAATGCTTCAATCATCTTGTCGTAACGAGCATCTTTAACAAATACTGTTGGCGCAACATCTGCACCACCTGTAGGGTTTTGGTCGGTGCCGCGATACACGCCATTATTGTTAAACACAACAGTGGTGATAGGAAGCTTGTAACGACAAACCGTTTCCAATTCCATGCCGCTAAAGCCAAATGCACTATCGCCCTCAACAGCAATAGTTGGCAAACCGCTAGTCACAGCAGCGCCGATCGCATAGCCCATACCAATTCCCATAATGCCCCAAGTACCAGAATCAAAACGTTTGCGCGGTTTATACATATCGACAATTGCACGGCAATAGTCGAGCGTATTGGCACCTTCGTTTACCAGGTTCACGTCTGGATTCTTCTTGATCACATCACGGATTACCTTTAAGGCGCCGTGGAAGTTCATCGGATTGGCTTCTTTGTTAAGTGTTTCTGCCATCTTGGCAGTATTCTTATCTTTCTTCTCAGTAATAGCAGCAATCCATTCAGCGCTTGGCTTAGGTACTAAAGCAATACCTTTTAAGAGCTCACCAACACATGAGCCAATATCGCCGATCAATGGCGCAGCAATTTGAACGTTGCTATCCACCTCGTTTGCTTGGATATCAATCTGAATAAACTTCTTAGGCTCTTTGCCCCATGTCTTGCCTTTGCCGTGAGCAAGTAACCAATTCAGCCGTGCACCAACTAACAACACGGCATCAGCCTCGGCCAATACAAATGAACGTGCCGCTGAAGCCGATTGCGGGTGATTGTCCGGCAATAAACCTTTGGCCATAGACATTGGCAAGTAAGGAATACCGGATTTTTCAACCAGCTCACGAATCTCTTGATCTGCTTGCGCATAAGCAGCGCCTTTGCCCAAAAGAATCAATGGACGCTTGGCGCCCTTTAATACGTCCAAGGCGCGAGCAACAGCATCGGCTGCTGGAATTTGACGTGGAACAGGATCGATTACTTTGAATATCGATTTTTTAGCCTCTTCAACAGGCATTGTTTGTGCAAGCAGCTGAGCCGGCAAGTCTAAGTAAACGCCACCTGGACGACCAGAAACTGCCGCACGAATAGCACGAGCAAAACCAATGCCGATATCTTCGATATGATTAATACGGTAGGCAGCTTTACAGTATGGCTTGGCTGCATTGAGCTGATCCATCTCTTCGTAATCACCTTGCTGCAAGTCAACGATTTCACGTTCGCTTGAACCGGAAATCAGAATCATTGGAAAACAGTTCACAGTAGCATTAGCCAATGCGGTTAGACCATTTAAGAAACCAGGCGCAGACACTGTCATGCAGATTCCCGGCTTTTGAGTCATGTAGCCAGCAATCGCTGCGGCGTTACCTGCGTGTTGCTCATGACGAAAGCCTATAAAACGCAATCCTTCAGCTTGCGCTAAACGACATAAGTCGGTAATTGGGATACCAACAAGACCGAAAATCGTATTGAGGTCATTCGCTTTTAAAGCGTCAATGACGAGATGAAAGCCATCTGTTAATTGTGTGTTTTGGTTATCTGTTGTCATAGAAATTTTTTTATGAATTGCAGGAGCGCTCACTGAGGGCAACTGTAATTTAGCTTTCGCTAATGTCTCCAATTAAGTTATGAATCGCACATCAGGTTTTAATACCCCGTTTAGGCTAAGGTGAATACTAGGCTTGGGCTGAAGGTTCATCATTGACTTTGGTCAATTTCCCCTTAAATCCTGTAATTACTAGGGATGACCCGCTTATATAAAAAGCTCTTTATGCTTTGTTTTGAGGCGACTTAAGGTCTCAGGGGACAGATTAAGGTAGGCCGCTAGCTCTTTTTTAGGAAGCAACTCAAATAAATCCTCATATTTACGCAAGAAGCGCTCTACTCGGCCTGGGGCATCAAGCATATGCAAGGTGATTGTATGGGCCATGATCTCGCTCATAAGACGCATTACTTCAAATTCAAAGCCTTCTTTCAGCGGTTTGTGCTGCTCCAGAAATTCAGCCCACTTCTTCATAGGCATCCGAGCTACACGAGCCTTGGTAACGCAGGCGATACTGTATGGGGCCGCTGTCTTTAAGCGCCAAGCGGCATAACTAGTCTCGATATCTTTTTCAATAGCGAACCGCAAAATCATCTCTTTAGCATCCGCACTCGAAACTATACGCTTGAGAATCCCGTCCAAAACAAAGTACTGCTCCATTTGGTGATCACCTTGGTGCAGCAATATCTCTGATTTTTTAAGGTCCGAGATCTCTAAATAGCGTTCTAAATCGGCCATGGCTGCCTGATCTAAATTTTTCAAGACGGAGTTTTGGCTCAACTGCAGGCGAATCAGATTTTTTTCGAGGTGTTTATCTAAAGCTGTCATAAATCCTTAATCCTAGACACTATATTGTAGGCTTTTTATGATCTAAATCAGGTTTTAGAGCCTTTTGATGCGCTAGAATTCAGGGGTCGTGGTGCTTTATTGCGGTGCAATAAAGTTAAACGGGAAACACTAAACGTGTGCTGCCCCCGCAACGGTAGGTAAATACGCCCTAAAAATAAGCAGTGAGGAGCGTCAGGAATCTAAAAGGCCACTGTGCGCGTCAATCGCATGGGAAGGTCAGATTCTGATATTTACTAGCCCGGATACCGGCCAAGACAGGTGGAATTTCGCGGACGGGGTCCTTCGCGCGCCAATCAAGCGCGCCCTGCGCCCAATTGACGCCTGATACTTTGCACATGAAATTCTGTTCGACCAAGCCTACGGGGAAGTGGGCTAGGCATTCGATAACAGAAAGTCAAAAATGAAGCAGCAGTTCAGCAACAAAAAACTTAGCATCCTAATTGGTAGCGTCGCATTCATTCTAAGTAACCACGCAATCGCGCAAAATTCAGGAAACGTTTCCATAGCCATTGCGCCCAATGTAATGGATCCCATTTTGGTTACTGCCAATCGCACCCCTACCCTGGCAACCAATGTCTTGGCAGATTATGACTACATTGGCCCAGAAGAAATTACACAAGCAGGCCAAACTAGTTTGGTCGACTTGCTACAAAGACAGCGCGGGGTTGAGATTACCAATGGTTTGGGTGCCGGTGGATCCGGTGCCAGCGTTTTTCTTCGTGGCACATCGAATGCCCAAAGCATTGTTCTGATTGATGGTGTCAGATCAGACTCTGGGTTTAATGGCGGCCCCACTTGGGAATCAATCCCCTTACCTTTAATTGATCATATTGAAATTATCTTTGGACCACAAAGCAGTCTTTATGGTGCAGATGCTATAGGTGGTGTTGTACAAATCTTTACCAAAGATGGTGATGGCCCCGCTAAAGTCAGTGTGTCATCTGGCTATGGAACTTATGGAACAAGCGTGAGCGATGCCAGCATTTATGGCTCCACCGAAGGCGAGCAAAAAATTCGCTACTCAATAGGTATCAGTGAAACGTTATCGACTGGATTTAATACGGTAGCCCCGAATAACCCCTTCGGGCTGACATCAATGAAAACTGGTTACGTTCAAAATGGGGTAACAGGTAAGCTCTCTCAAGAATGGGCTAAGGGGCAGGTGCTGGGCTTTCAGATGATGCAATCTCGCATGAATTCACAAATGCCTGGATTTAATACACTAGATTATTCAAATGGTCCTTACCCGTTGCCCACATCTGCACAGCAAACGCAAAATGCTATTTCTCAACTGGGAACGTATACCCTTTTCTCTAGAAATCAAATTACCGATATTTGGAAGAGCTCTTTACAAGCATCAATCTCCAATAACAATGGGCAATCGCTTCAACCAGCCACCACGTACAGCCCGGCATATAGCCCCTATACCAATACCAAACAAAATATCTATACTTGGCAAAATGATATTTCGCTTGGATCAGATCTTTTGCAGATCCTTGGAGAGCGACGAATCCAAAGCGTTAATACTTATCAATATAACTACGCTACAGACTATAACTTCACCGTTACCCCAAGCGGCTTTAGTCAAACCAGAGATACCAACTCTGTTGCAGGCTCATATCAATTAAAACGCGGTGATCACTTAGCCAACTTATCATTGCGTAGTGACAGCATTTCTGGATATGGACCTCAAACTACTGGAGCAATCTCATATGGATACTTCATTACTAAAGAATGGCGCGCCAATGTGAATTACGGAACAGGCTTTAGGGCGCCAACTTTCAATGACCTTTATTACCCAGGATATGGAAACCCAAATCTCTTGCCTGAGAAAAGCAAAAATACAGAAGCGGGATTGCACTATGACGTCAAGACCTATGAAGCTCATTTGGTTGCTTACACCAATACAGTAACCAATCTCATTCAGTTTGGTTCCAATGGTTGCACCCCGTCCCAAATCAGTCAAACTGGTGGTTGCGCAAACAATGTGGGTGTTGCCAGAATCACCGGCCTCTCCGTTGGTGGCGCTGCACATCTAAGCAGTTTCATGCTCAAAGGTTCTATTGACCAACAGAATCCGGAAAATGTTACCAATGACACCACCCTAACCAAAAGAGCAAGAACCTTTGGGAATGCTTCGGTGGAATACAACTACAACAAATTGATTGCTGGCATAGGCGGTACTTTTTCCGGCCAAAGGCAGGATATATCTGGCACCGATACCACGGGCAATGCCTATAACGGGGTTATGGGCGGTTACTCTCTCTTTAACCTTTATTCCAGTTACGAGTTTGAGAAAAACTGGTCAGTATTTGCCCGCTGGAATAACTTCACCAACAAGCAATATCAACTTACCTACGGGTATAACACCATGGGCTCAAACATATTTGCTGGCGTGCGATATGCTATGAAATAAAGCCTTTTTTCGGACTACAATGCCAGTATGAACGAGCCTGCACCTCATTCCACTGGCGATGTCGCCTCCGAGCTGGATGCGTTAAGCACTTCGGTTAAGCGCCTGACTGAAAAAATCTCCATGATTCAAGATGCTGTACGCAATCTGAATCAGAGTCGGACTCAGCTCGAAGACAAGATTGAGGATGCGCAAAAACGGGTGCAACGCATCTTAAGTCGATTGCCAGAACAAAGTGATGGCCGCCAACTTAACTTGCTCGGCGAAACAATTCCAACAACTAATCCAGAGGACGACAGTGAGCCAACAACGCATTGAAGTAACTCTTGCAGGTCAAAAAATTACTTTAGCTACCAGCAGTGAGCACGAACCTCTGCTTCGCGCAGCTTGCGTTTTGGTTGATGAACAAATTCAGCTGGCTATCGGTGGTGGTAACCGTAGCATAGAACGTGCAAGCATGATGGCGGCACTCAAAATTGCAGGCGATCTTATTACCCTTCAGAAAAATCAATCACATCAAAGCGCTTCCTCTAATGTTAGTACAGGTGAAGTTGTGCGCCTTCAAGCAGAGATTCGCGCACTGGAGGATCAAGTCGATACTTTGATGCAAACCCTTTCCCTGCCTGGTTCGCCAAGGCCAATAGTTCCTTGAACCGATGCGCAAGCATCAGGAACGATCTTTACCTTGTGGGCGTGAGCGTTTTGAAGGAATACAGTGCCAACTTAGACTTGGTTACTCCCTGGACCTCTTAATGCACCCGAAACAGAGTAGCCGTTCCACCTTGAACCTTAGGGTTCAGGATGACGGCCTAGCGGCTAAGGCGGGGAATTCATGTTAATTAGCGATATTGCAATGCTCTTACTATGTGGGAGCATCTCAGGATTTTTAGCGGGCCTGCTTGGCATTGGGGGTGGCATGATTCTCGTTCCCTTCATGATTTTGGTTTTCAATCATTTGGGTTTTAGCCAAGAAGTGATTGTTCATATGGCAATTGCAACTGGCATGGCAACCATTTTATTTACGACTTCCTCGGCAATCTTTGCTCATCACAAACATGGCTCCATCGATTGGAAGCTCGTTGCATCTTTAAGTCCTGGCATGATTTTTGGGGGACTAGTTGGTGGGAGCGAGCTTTTTGAAGCCATCAAAACTTCTTGGCTATCTTTGTTTTTTGCGGTCTTTATTGTGTATACCTCTACTCAAATGTTGCTAAATAAAAAACCAAAGGCTGGCAGAGAGTTGCCAGGTCCGATTGGCCTATTTTCGTTTGGAACATTCTCTGGGGCATTGGCTAGCCTTGTAGGTGCTGGTGGCGCCTTTATCACCATCCCATTCATGCTCTGGTGTAATGTGAAGCCGCACACTGCGATGGCCTCATCCTCTGGTCTTGGACTTCCTGTAGCT
>CANBYN010000008.1 GCA_947373615.1 Burkholderiaceae bacterium
GCGGAGTTAAATCGCCATCAAAACAATGTTGCCCAGCTTTTTGAAAAAGCTTTTTTACTAGATGATGCTGCACGTCTAGATCTTGCTCCATTAACGCTTGGTTGGGAACCGAACCCTCACTACTTTCCGCAGGCCCTAATTCGCTGGAAGGCATGGACAGATAGTCCAATGCAAAAACAACTGCCCAAGAAGAGCTGTTTAATTTTCGACAATTTAATGTGTAAAGCTGCTGAGATATTACAGGTGGAGGGTGGCAATCAACCGCATGACGATCAAACTCTATTGCGTTTTTTTGATTTGCTGGAGGCTATAGCCAGACGTAGCGCCTATCTATCTATATTGGCTGAATATCCTAGGGCGCTATTTAATGTTTTAGCGCTATTAAAATCCTCGCAATGGGGCGCTCAATATCTCACAAGACATCCCCATTTGTTAGACCACTTGCTTAACTCGCGTACCGAGTTAGCCTTAATTGAAAAGCCAGTTGAGTATTGGCATGAAGTCAGGTCTCATCTTGACCTGCGTCTAGATGATGTGATGGCGGATAGTGATGGCTCTGAGCAAGCAATGGATATTTTGCGTGTCACGCATCACACTGAGACTTTTATCACCCTCCTCGCTGACTTGGGGATTGGGGTAGAACAGCCCTTGTCGGTGGAAAAAGTGAGCGACCATTTATCTGCTTTAGCGGATCTCATTTTGCAAGTTACTTTTGAGCGGGTATGGCCTAGCGTGGCGCAAAAGTTTGGCTTCTCAAAAGATTTAGATCCACCATTTGCCATCATTTCTTACGGAAAGTTGGGGGGCAAGGAATTAGGCTACGCATCAGACTTAGATTTAGTGTTCTTGTATCAGGCGGATGAGTCAGATTACGCAGCCCAGGAGATTTATGGGCTGCTTGCTAAGCGAATGATCAACTGGTTGACGACCTTCACTGCAACGGGCAGTTTATTTGAGATTGATACTCGTCTACGCCCCAACGGATCTGCGGGGTTTTTAGTGACTAGTGCAGAAGCATTTAGAAAGTACCAATTGCGCGAGGGAGATAACGCGGCTTGGGTTTGGGAGCATCAGGCTTTAACAAGGGCGCGCTTCTCTGCTGGAAATGCTGCGGTAGGTTTAGCGTTCGATAAAGTGCGCTCAGAGGTTCTGGGACAGAAACGTGACATCAATTATCTGCGTACTGAAATCTTGGATATGCGTCGTAAAGTGCATGCTGGTCATCCAAATCCTGGAAATAATTTTGATTTAAAGCATGATGCCGGTGGCATGGTTGATATTGAGTTTATTGTTCAGTTCTTAGTCTTGGCTTATTCTCACCTTTATCCCATGTTAATGCCCAACCTTGGCAATATTGCTTTGCTTCGCATTGCTGGCGAAGTGGGTTTGATAGAAACAAAGACAGCTTTATCGATTGGTAATGCTTACCGTTTGTTGAGATCTCATCAACATCGTCTTCGTTTGGATGGGATCGAAAAGTCCCGCATTCATTTGGGTAACGAGACTGAGCTCATTGCAGCTAGAGAGGTGGTCTTGAATCTTTGGCTAGAGATCTTCCAAGCCCCTTCAGACGCCGCTCTTTAATATTCAGCCATCTTTTGATTAGGGATTAGTTTTGTTCTAGTAGCTCGCGAGCATGGCGACGAGTGGTATCAGTAATGGTGGCGCCCCCGAGCATGCGCGCCACTTCTTCTACACGATCGTTTCTGCCTAAGACTTGCACATGCGAAATAGTTTTGTCGACTTTCTGTGATTTGCTAACTTTAAGATGATGATTTCCTTGGGCGGCTACTTGAGGCAAATGAGTCACGCAAAGGATTTGGTGGGATTGCCCCAATTGGTGCAACAACTTGCCAACAGTTTCAGCAACGGCACCACCAATGCCTGCATCCACTTCATCAAAAATGAGTGTAGGGGTAAAAGAGGCTTTGCTGGTAATCACGCTAATGGCAAGACTTATACGAGCCAACTCCCCACCTGAGGCTACTTTAGCTAAGGGACGGGGAGTACTTCCTGCATGGCCCGCCACCAAGAATTCAATTTGCTCTAGTCCGTAAGTCCCGCCTTCACTAAGGGGTATAAGAGCAATCTCTAGACGACCGCCAGCCATGGATAAATTTTGCATCGCGTCTGTTACAAGATCACCAAGTTCTCTTGCAGCCTTGGTTCGTTTTTGAGTAAGTAGTTTGGCGAGTTTTAGATAAGCAGATTCCTCTTGCTTTACCTTTTCACGTAAGCTATTGATATTCTGGGAGGCGGTTAAGGCATCTAAGCGCTCTGCAGTTTCTAAAAGAAGTTTAGGTAATTCATTAACTTCAGTGCGATACTTTTTGGCGGTGCTATGCAATGATTGCATGCGCTCCTCCACTTGCGCGAGGCGCGCAGGATCAAGATCGAGCTTTTGAAGATATCGATTAAGTCCATGAATGGCTTCATCTAATTGAATGCTTGCAGACTCTAATGCTTGGCTAATGTCGCTAAGAGCTGGATCATGATCTGTTAAGGTGCATATGCTACTGCAAACCCTGACGAGGGATGACTCAAGTGAATTGTCGGCATTACTAAGAACTTCAATAGCTTCCTGGCAGCCACCAATGATTTTGGCTCCATTAGCCAATTTTGCATGCTCACTTTGAATGCTCTCCCACTCGCCATCTTTTGGTGAGATTTCAGTCAAATCTTCAAGTTGCCATTCTAGACGTTCACGTTCACGCTCAATATCTTGACCAGCATTTTCGGCTTGCATGAGACGGCGACGTGTTTCATTTAATGTTTTAAAGGATTGCGTTACCTCAGTTGTTAGTGGAAATAAGCCAGCATGTCGATCAAGCAATTCTCGTTGAGCGCCACTCTTTAAAAGAAGTTGATGTGCATGCTGACCATGAATATCAACGAGCTGATCGCCAGCTTCGCGGAGTTGCGCTAATGTAGCAACACTACCGTTAATGAATGCACGACTTCTTCCACTACTTTCAACTGTTCTCTTGAGAAGTAGACTTTGACCCCCATCCTCTGGCGGGAATCCTTGATCATCTAGCCACTGGCTAAAGTGCTTCAGCTGATCGATGTCAATACGAAAGAGGGCAGAAATTTCAGCGCGGTTACAGCCTTCACGAATTTGGCTACTATCTGCCCGTTCACCAAGTACTAAGCTCAGAGCATCGAGAAGGATGGATTTGCCGGCACCCGTTTCACCGGTTAACACAGTAAAACCAGTCGAAAAATCTAGTTCAAGCTGGTCAACAATGACAAAGTCACGAAGGGAGATAGTTTGAAGCATGTATTAGCGTAGCAAAAAACTAGACATTAGAATGTCGATGGATATTCATTCCAGTGCAACTTCTCGCGCAAGGTTTTGTAGTCGCTGTGATTGCTAGGGTGAAGTAGGGCAATTGTTTTGTGAGATTGACGTACTTCAATCTTGTCGCCGCTTTTCAAATTTGTTTGAGATTGCATATCAAAATTGACGATCACATCAAGCCCATTAATCACCTCAATCTCGGTAACGCTATATTGAGGCAAGACAATCGGACGATTGGAAAGCGAGTGAGGAGCAATTGGCGCCAACAAGATGCCTGTGACATGTGGATGCAAAATTGGGCCCCCAGCTGAGAGAGCGTAAGCAGTAGAGCCAGTAGGTGTAGATACGATCAGACCATCTGAACGTTGGTTGTACATGAATGAACCATTGACATGTACTGCTAATTCGACCATGCCTGAAATACCAGAGCGATTCACCACCACATCATTTAGGGCTAAGGCGCGGTTAATTTCTTTGCCATTACGAAGAACAACCGCATCAAGCAGAGTTCGGGTATCAGCCTCGAATTCGCCAGTAATGATTTTAGGTAGTATGGTGTGTACGGACTGGATCGGAATATCCGTCATATAGCCTAGACGTCCCATATTAATTCCCACGAGCGGGACGTTACTTCCAGCTAATTGACGGGCGATACCGAGCATGGTGCCATCGCCACCTAGAACAACCACAAGATCAATTGCGCCTGCAAAGTCTTGCGCCGCTTTAGTTGGGTATCCGGGGAGACCAAGGTTGGTGGCGGTGTCGTGCTCAAGAAAGGTTTCGCACCCTAAGTCTGAGAGCAATTTAGCCAAGTCTTTAAGGTGTTCCTCAATGCCATCGGCTTGGAATTTACCGACCAGGGCTACCCGGCTAAAGGCCTTCTTGGTGGAATTGGAGGATGGGCTTAACATATAACGATTAAACCATAGGCATAAAATCCCTTCCACCATGGACGAACGTTCCCGCGCATTACTAAAAACCCTTATCGAGTGCTATATCGAAGAGGGTCAGCCCATTGGCTCACGTACATTGTCTAGATTCTCAGGTTTAGACCTTTCAGCAGCCACCATTCGTAATGTGATGGCTGACTTGGAGGATATGGGTCTGGTTACTAGCCCCCACACCTCTGCAGGCCGAATTCCGACCCCACGCGGTTACCGCCTGTTTGTGGATACTATGGTTACGGTTCGCCCTTTGGAGGAGGTGGCTGCCCGAGAGGTCGAAAAAGGCCTTTTGCCTGACTCTCCGCAGCGAGTCCTCAATTCGGCCGCTCAAATGCTTTCAAATTTGACCCACTTTGCTGGAGTGGTGATGACCCCTAAACGCGCTCAAGTTTTTAAACACATTGAGTTTTTGCGCTTGGGTGAAGGCAAAATTTTATTGATCATGGTCACCCCAGAGGGGGATGTGCAAAATCGCATTTTGCCTACCACTCAGGATTACACCCCAAGTCAATTGATTGAGGCGGGTAATTTTATTAATACTCAGTTTGCTGGGAAAAGTTTCGAGCAAGTGCACATGCACCTCAAATTAGATTTAGACCACTTGCGTGCTGATATTGCTGGCTTAATGACTTTGGCCTTGCAAACTGGTGTGACCGATTTCGATATGGGTCGTGCAGATATGGTCCTTTCTGGTGAGCGTCGTTTGCTTAATGTAGGCGACCTAAGCTCAAATCTAGATAAGCTGCGGAAAATGTTTGATATGTTGGAGCAAAAATCAGTGCTCATGCAGTTGCTCGATGTTTCGAGTCATGCTGATGGAATTCAGATTTTTATTGGCGGTGAAAGTGATTTACTGCCTTATGAAGATCTCGCTGTAATTAGTGCTCCGTATAGTGTTGACGGACAGATTGTGGGAACCCTTGGTGTTATCGGGCCTACCCGTATGGCCTATGACAGGGTGATACCGATTGTTGACATTACTTCTAAATTATTGTCGGGCGCATTGAGTTCTTAATCCCTTCAAGTAATTCATAAATAATTTATTTAATAGAGACAAAATATTTTGAATCAAAACCCACACTTACGATCCTCTAAAACTGCGGTGTTATTACTAAACTTGGGGACACCTTCTGCGCCGACACCCAAGGCAGTGAAAGTCTATTTAAAAGAGTTTCTTTCTGATCCACGCGTAGTAGAAATTCCTCGCATCATTTGGTGGTGTATTTTAAATGGCATTATTTTGCCGATTCGTAGTAGTGCTTCAGCCAAGAAATATGCATCCATTTGGTTGCCGCAGTTAGGATCACCTTTAATGCACTATTCCCGTTTGCAATCAAAAGAGTTGGGCGAGAAGTTTGCTGATGAAGGGCATAGTATTTTGGTCGATTTGGCCATGCGCTATGGCAAGCCTTCAACTCAAGAGATCCTTGAGGGCCTTAAGGCGCAAGGCATGGAGCGTTTATTGGTATTACCTTTGTACCCTCAATACTCTGCCACCACCACTGCTTCAAGTTTTGATGAAGTCTTTCGGGTATTAAGCACTTGGCGAGATCAACCTGAGTTGCGTTTGATAAAACACTATCACGACAACCCTGCCTACATTGCAGCACTTCGTGATCAAGTTTTGGATAGCTGGAACAAAGATGGACGTCCTGATTTTTCTGGAGGTGATTGCTTGGTAATGTCTTTCCACGGATTACCAAAGCGCAATTTATTGAAGGGCGACCCCTATCATTGCGAGTGTTTGAAAACGGGCCGCCTATTGGGTGAATCTTTGGGTTTAGTGCCGGGTCAATACAGAGTGACTTTCCAGTCTCGCTTTGGTAAGGCGGAATGGTTAAAGCCGTACACCGCCACTACAATTGAACTATTAGCCAAAGCGGGTTGTCAACGAATGGATATTTTTTGTCCAGGATTTCCAGCTGATTGCTTAGAGACTCTTGAGGAGATTGCAATGGAGGCAAGAGCAATCTTTCTGGAACATGGTGGCAAAGACTACCGTTACATTCCTTGCTTAAATAGCAATCCCAAGTGGATAGAGGCTTTGGGTGATATTGCCTATCAACACTTATTGGGTTGGTCACTAGGTACTGAGTCTGAAGCTGAGCTGGCCAAGCGTAATGAGCGAGCGGAGTTAACCGAAAGAGCTAAGACTTGATATTCGGTCGATTGCCCCAATAACAACAAGATTAACCCTTCTTATTGATAGAAAAGTAAAATAGCTCTCATGACACAAGAAAATCAAAATCCTTCTTCCGCGCAAGAAAATTCTGCCGCTGATCCCCAGAGCGAGGGCACTGCTGAGCCTGCGGTTGTCAAGACTACCGAGCAAGAGATAGCGGAGCTCAATGAAAAGATTGGCGAATTGCAAGATAACTTCTTGCGAGCCAAGGCAGAAGGAGAAAATATTCGCCGACGTGCGGTGGAAGATGTCGCTAAAGCCCATAAGTTTGCAATTGAAAGCTTTGCCGAGCACCTCGTGCCCGTGACGGATAGCCTATATGCGGCCTTAAATACTGATGCTAGTGATGCCAAGGCCTTTAAGGAGGGCCTAGAAATCACACTCAAGCAGTTATTAGCCGCGTTTGAAAAAGGGCGCATGACTGAAATTAACCCTGCGGTAGGTGATAAATTCGATCCTCACCACCACCAAGCCATTGCCTCAGTACCTTCTGAGCAAGAGCCTAATACCGTGGTATCTATTTTGCAAAGAGGTTACACAGTTGCCGACAGAGTACTCAGACCTGCTCTGGTTACGGTAAGCGCTCCCAAATAGAGGGTAAGGACTCTAAAAAGGCATAAATAGGGCAGATTTCTGCCTTTTTTGCTATTTATCCCCTTGAAATCATCTTTTTCGACCCCATTTATTGGGTATTGAGATATTCAGAGTAGTTCAAGCGAATTAATAAAAAACATAGAAGCACAACTTAGTAACTTACATTTTTGGAGCAATTATGGGAAAGATTATCGGAATCGACTTAGGAACCACTAATTCATGTGTTTCAGTCGTTGAAAACAATGCACCTAAAGTTGTCGAGAACGCAGAAGGCGCTCGCACAACTCCATCAATCATCGCTTATGTTGAAGATGGTGAAGTGTTGGTTGGTGCACCAGCAAAACGTCAGTCAGTAACCAATCCTAAAAACACCATTTACGCAGTGAAGCGCTTGATGGGTCGTAAATTTACTGATGCTGAAGTTCAAAAAGACATTGGTCTAATGCCTTATAAGATTATTCAGGCAGATAATGGAGATGCTTGGGTTGAAGCGCGCGATAAAAAGATGGCGCCACAACAAGTTTCTGCGGAAATTTTGCGCAAGATGAAAAAAACTGCCGAAGATTATCTCGGTGAAGAAGTGACAGAGGCGGTGATTACTGTTCCCGCTTACTTTAACGATAGTCAACGCCAAGCAACTAAAGATGCTGGCCGTATCGCTGGTTTGGATGTTAAGCGAATCATCAATGAGCCAACTGCTGCTGCATTGGCATTTGGCCTTGATAAGCAAGATAAAGTGGATCGTAAGATCGCTGTTTATGATTTGGGTGGCGGTACATTCGACGTTTCCATTATTGAGATTGCTAACGTTGACGGTGAGAAGCAATTTGAAGTGCTTTCTACCAACGGCGATACCTTCTTGGGAGGCGAAGACTTTGATCAACGAATCATCGACTGGATCATTGCTGAATTCAAGAAAGAACAAGGCGTAGATTTAAGTAAAGACGTATTGGCATTGCAGCGCTTGAAAGATGCTGCTGAAAAAGCCAAGATCGAGTTGTCATCAACACAACAAACAGAAATCAATTTGCCATACGTAACGGCTGATGCTAGCGGTCCTAAGCATTTGAACTTGAAGTTAACTCGCGCCAAGTTAGAGTCTTTGGTAGAAGAGTTGATCAACCGTACGGCTGGTCCATGCTTAACTGCAATTAAAGACGCAGGAGTCAATGTAGCGGATATCGATGACGTGATTTTGGTCGGCGGACAAACTCGTATGCCTGCTGTTCAAGATAAAGTGAAAGAAATCTTTGGCAAAGAGCCACGCAAAGACGTTAACCCAGATGAAGCGGTTGCTGTTGGTGCCGCAATTCAAGGTTCCGTGTTGTCCGGTGATCGCAAAGATGTATTGCTCTTAGACGTTACTCCATTGTCATTGGGTATCGAAACCTTGGGCGGTGTAATGACCAAGATGATTCCTAAGAACACGACTATTCCAACCAAGCATTCACAGGTTTATTCGACAGCTGAAGATAATCAGCCTGCGGTAACTATCAAGTGCTTCCAAGGTGAGCGTGAAATGGCGGCTGCAAACAAATTGCTCGGTGAGTTCAACCTTGAAGGTATTGCGCCTGCGCAACGCGGCATGCCACAAATTGAAGTAACTTTTGATATTGATGCTAACGGTATTTTGCATGTGACTGCAAAAGACAAAACCACCGGCAAAGAGAACAAGATCACGATCAAGGCAAACTCTGGTTTGACCGAAGAAGAAATTCAACGCATGGTGAAGGATGCTGAAGCGAATGCTGCTGAAGATAAGAAAGCACTTGAGTTGGTAACTGCACGTAATACCGCTGATGCCTTGGCTCACTCAACCAAGAAGGCTTTGGAAGAGCACGGCGCTAGCTTGGAAGCTGCTGAAAAAGAAGCAATTGAAGCGGCTCTAAAAGAGCTAGATGATGCAATCAAAGGCAGCGATAAAGAAGTGATTGAAGCAAAGACCGAAGCTTTAGGTAAAGCAAGTCAGAAGCTAGGCGAAAAAGTCATGGCTGCTGAACAAGCTAAGGCTGGTGGCGCTGCTGGTGGTCCAGCCGCTGGTGGAGCAGCTCCTGGTGCCGCACCAGATGCCGATGTCGTGGATGCTGATTTTAAAGAAGTCGACGACAAGAAATAATCGAGTCAATATATATTCATTAACGTAGTTTTGAAGTGCTTAATTAACAAGTCGGCCTCGTGCCGACTTGTGTCATTCAGGTTGTTGAGAGGAATAGGCCGTGCCTAAAAGTAAACGCGATTTTTATGAAGTGCTGGGTGTAGCAAAAGGCGCCAGTGATGAAGAGCTCAAGAAAGCCTATCGTAAATTGGCAATGAAACATCACCCTGATCGCAATCCCGATAGTAAAACGTCTGAAGCTCAATTTAAAGAAGTTAAAGAGGCTTATGAGACCCTAACTGACCCTAATAAGCGCGCTGCATATGATCAGTACGGTCATGCTGGTGTTGATCCATCTATGGGCGGTGGATTTGGTAGTGGTGGATTTGGCGGGGGCGGTGGGTTTGCAGATGCTTTTGGAGATATCTTTGGAGATATCTTTGGTCAAGGTGGCGGTCGCCAGTCAGGGCCACAAGTCTATAAGGGTGCGGACTTGCGTTACAACATGGATATCACTCTTGAGCAGGCTGCAGAAGGCTATACGACTCAGATTCGTGTGCCTAGCTGGAGTAATTGCAAACCTTGCCATGGCACCGGCGCAGAGCCGGGTAGTAAGCCTGAAAAATGCAGTACTTGTGACGGACATGGTCAGGTGCGTGTTCAGCAGGGATTTTTCTCTATGCAACAAACTTGCCCTAAGTGCCGCGGCACCGGTGAGTACATTCCTAAGCCTTGTAAAACTTGCCACGGTAGTGGAAAACACAAAGAACAAAAAACCCTCGAGATCAAAATACCAGCAGGTATTGATGATGGCATGCGGGTACGTTCAGTTGGCAATGGGGAGCCAGGAATTAATGGTGGTCCAGCGGGTGATCTTTATGTAGAGGTCCGCGTGAAGCCACATAAAGTGTTTGAACGCGATGGCAGTGACTTGCATGTGCAGATGCCTATCTCATTTACGATAGCAACTGTTGGCGGAGAAATCGAAGTGCCAACCTTGTCAGGGCGCGTTGAATTTCCGATTCCAGAAGGAACGCAAACGGGAAAAACTTTCCGCTTGCGCAATAAAGGAATCAAAGGTCTGCGCTCAACTTTAGTTGGGGACCTTTTTGTTCATGTTGTGATTGAGACTCCAATCAAGCTTACTGAAGAACAGAAGAAATTACTGCACAAGTTTGACGAAAGCCTCAAATCGGGCGGCGATAAACATAGCCCGCAACAACGGGGTTGGTTTGAAGGCGTGAAGAGTTTCTTTAGCTAAGCGCGTTTAGCCTGCAAAGCCGTGTTCAGGACCGGGAAACTTCCCGGACTTCACATCTCGCACGTAGGCTTTGATAGCTGCTTCAATCGAGTGGTGACCATCCATAAAGTCCTTAACGAACTTGGGTGGTCTGCCTGGGCTGATACCTAACATATCCTGTAATACCAATACTTGACCTGAGCAATCGGGCCCAGCTCCAATCCCAATCGTGGGAATATGTAGCTCTGAAGTTATTTTTTTACCAAGAGAAGAGGGAATCGCTTCAAGCACTAGCATTTGAGCACCGGACACTTGGCAAGCATGCGCCTGTTCAATCATGTGACTGGCCGCATCTTTAGATTTGCCTTGGACCTTATATCCACCTAATACATGAACCGACTGAGGGAGTAAGCCTAGGTGTGCGCAAACAGGAACGCTACGCTCAACTAAATATTTAATGATGTGAGCTTGCCAATCACCACCTTCAAGCTTAACCATATCTGCGCCTGCCCGCATTAACGCGGCAGCAGAATCTAAAGCTTGTTCTGGATCGCCATAACTAGCAAATGGCAGGTCTGCAATGACAAATGAGTGAGTATTAGCGCGAGCTACACATTCCGTGTGATAAGCCATCTGCTGAACCGTCACTGGCGTTGTGCTGGAATGACCTTGAATCACATTGCCCAAGGAGTCCCCAACCAGAACCGTCTCAACTCCACAGCGATTCAGAAGTGCGGACATCGTCGAATCATATGCGGTGAGCATAGAAATCTTTTCACCCTCTGCATGCATTGCGAGGAGCTTGGTAATCGTGATTGGCTTATCGCCCTGTAAGTAACCCATGGCGTGAGTTTAATGAATTAATGGGTTGATTGGCTATAAACGTCACTTTCCTTGCAATTGCAGTTTCGGCAAGGGAGTTTTTCTATTCTTTGATGGGCAACTTGGGGCAAATAAGCCTTCAATTCCCCTAAGTTTGGTAAAAAGAAGTCAGGCGCAATTTCCAGTAGGGGCAGGAGTACAAAGGAGCGCTCAATAATTTTTGGGTGAGGAAGTATGAGCTCCGTCTCGTTTTGGGTAATACCCTCAAAAGAGAGGATATCGAGATCAAGCGTACGAGGTGCATTTGCATAAGGGCGCTCCCTACCAAATTCTTGTTCAACCGCTTGGCAAACATGTAAAAGACCATAAGGGTTTAGTTGGGTTTCGATTTCAATGACCGCATTGATATAGTCTCCACCAGTAGCCTCTACGGGAGCGCTTTGGTAAAAGCAGCTTTTTGCCAGAATTTGCAATTCAGACCGTAATGCCAAACAAACAATGGCGTCAGTAATAAGCTGACGTGTATCGCCGATATTGCCGCCAAATCCGATATATGCCCGTGCCATATGGTTCCAAACTAGATATAAAACTACTTTACTGAAATATCTCTAAGTCTGCTTAGTTAGTCGAATTTTCAGGAGGAATGGCAGATTTTGGTTTTCTGCGTCGCCGTCTCTTTGTTGGTGAGCTAGCACTATTACCTGACTCATTTTTAGCGCTAATCATTAATTCATCTTGGCTAGCTGGATCTGCCGCAATAAAGTTGGTCCACCACTCACCGATCGATGAGTTAAGCTCGCCGGTAGCACAACGTAACAACATAAAGTCATACCCCGCTCTAAATCGAGGGGATTCAATTAGGCGGTATGGGTAACGACCCACACGTTTTTCAAAGCGCGGCTGCATTGACCAGATTTCACGCATATCACTCTCAAAGCGACGTTGAATTGTCATGCCGCTGCTTTGGGTGGCAATCGTATCATCCATCGCATCATGTAGGGCTGGTATGTTAGATATACCTTTGGCGATATTTGCCTTCCAGTTTCTCAAAAGATCGGGCCAAAGAAGTGTGGCAAATAAGAATCCCGCAGAAACACTTTTTCCAGCTTGGATGCGTTGGTCTGTATTTTCTAAAGCGAGTTTGACAAAATCGTTAGCGTCTTTTGAGCCTTCGCCTTCATCAAGAATGTGGTCTAGTAGTGGCAATAGACCATGATGCAGACCCGCATTCTTTAGTCCTTGAATAGCAGCCCAAGAATACCCTGACATCAGTAATTTCAAAATTTCATCGAAGAGACGGGCCGATGGAACATCTTGAAGGAGTTTACCAAGCTTGGCAATTGGTGCGCGTGTAGCAGTGTCTAAAGTAAATTCTGTTTTAGCAGCGAAGCGTATTGCTCTTAGCATGCGGACTGGATCTTCGCGATAGCGTTTTGCAGGATCTCCGATCATGCGCAAAGTTTTCTTTTGCATATCTGCCATGCCGCCGTGATAATCCAAGACTGTTTCAGTAGAAGGGTCGTAGTACATCGCATTTATAGTGAAATCACGGCGAGCAGCATCTTCCCCTTGTGAACCCCAAACGTTATCGCGCAGGATTCGGCCGCTTTCGGCGACATGGTCTCCAGCATTATCTAGCAGGGCTCTAAAGGTTGAAACTTCAATAATTTCTGGGTGGCCCTTGCCAAAAAAGGTGACATGCACAATCTGAAAGCGACGACCAATAAGGCGCGCTTTTCGAAAAAGTCTTTGAACTTGATCAGGAGTTGCATTGGTAGCCACATCAAAGTCTTTTGGACTAATTCCTAGGGCAAGATCGCGTACTGCGCCCCCTACGATAAAAGCCTCATAACCAGCCTGTTGCAAAGTGTGTGTCACCTTTACGGCATTTTTGGATAGCAGATGTGGGTCTATGCGATGGGATTTTTTGGAAATGCGTTTTGGCGCGCCTGTATTGTTAGCTTGCGTGTGCTTGACCATTGGGTCACGGCGCAAGATACGGTTAATAAATTTAGTAATCATGCGAACAGCTCAAGAATAGGCCAATTGCGTTTAATGGCTTCGTGACGAAGACGATCATCTGGATTGGTGGCAATGGGATTGCTTACCTTCTCTAGTAATGGTAAATCATTCATCGAATCAGAATAAAAATAACTACGCGACAAAGTGTCCAGGCTAAGTTTTTGACTCGCCAGCCATTCATGTAGGTTCTGAATTTTGCCTTCACGAAAATTTGGTCTTCCGCGAACTTCACCGGTGAAGTTGGCGAGCGGGTTATTTTCAACAGTAGCCGGCTCAGTTGCAATGAGATGTTCTATGCCAAAACTTTCAACAATTGGACGAGTAACAAAGCTATTAGTTGCAGTAACTACACAACATAAATCACCGGCATCTTGATGTCGCTTTACCAATTTCATCGCTTGTTGGCGAAGTTGACCATTAATTACCTCATTCATAAAAGCATCATGCCATTCTTTAAGTTGGGCGCGGGGATGTTCTGAAAGGGGCTTTAGAGCAAAACGAAGGAATTCATGAATATCGAGCTTGCCTTCTTTGTAGTCTTGATAGAAGCGCTCATTTTGTTTCGCATAGTATTCGCTATTGACTACCCCAATGCGAGCCAAAAATTGTCCCCACTCGTAATCGCTATCGCAAGGAAGAAGGGTATGGTCTAAATCGAAAAGGGCTAACTGGGTCACGAATTGAATATTTAGTAAATTATTTAGGCTGCAACAGCTCACGAACAAGGGGCAAGGTTACAGCACGTTTTGTTTCTAGTGAATAAGCATCTAAGGCATCAATTAAGGCCATTAAATTTGGCATGTCGCGATAAAAGCGATTGAGCAACCAAGGCAAAACATCAGGAGATAAAACTAAGCCACGATCCTGCACTGATTGCTGTAATGCTTGTATTTTCTCATCATCGGCCAAAAGTTGTGTTTGAAAGATCAAACCCCAGCCAAGGCGAGTGCGCAGGTCTTCCCGCAACTTAAGATTAGCCGGCGCAGCTTTGCCCGCCATAAAGATATGAATGGCTTTACTGGCCTGTATTCCATTCAAAACCCGAAATAGAGAGCCCACCAGTCGATCATCTAGACAATCGACATCATCGACGGTAATGACTGAGGGTAAATTGCTTTGTACAAGTGACCCCATCTTTTCTTCAAGACGAACCCAAGCAGTGGGCTCTAGAGGTCTGAGGGGGATATGCTCTAAATCTGCAGCAGCAGCAGCATTGCCCATTGCTTCCAATAAATGCGTGCGCCCTGATCCTTCGGGTCCCCACCAGTAAATCCAGCGTTCATTTAGAGGATTGGTGGATAAATTCTTGCTTGCATACGACCATGATTTGCAAATTCCTTGCAGGGTGGATATCAAGGCAAGATCTTTGCCAGGTAAATAGTTTTCTAAACTGGCTTTGGGGGTATGGCTGAGATCTAAAGCAAATTGTCTTGGTAGTAGAGATTTATTCATTACAGCTTAATTTACTTTTGATACCAAGAGCTTTGCGTATAAATCGACCATAGGTACTTAACCAATACTAAGCTCACTGCGCTAATTGGCAATGCAAGCAAAACGCCAAAAAAGCCAAATAGTTTGCCAAAGAAGAGTAAGGCAAATAGCACGGCAACTGGATGCAGTCCAATGCGCTCACCCACCAAGCGTGGTGTCAGAAAGAAGCCTTCTAAAAATTGACCAATTCCAAACAGAATAAGAACGGAAATAATTTCTGTGCCGGGACCGAACTGAAGCAGGGTGGATAGAAGTGCCAAGGTCAAACCTAAAGTAATGCCGATGTAAGGTATGACGATCATGAGGGCAGTAAATAAACCTAAAGCTGCGGCGCCTTTAATTCCTATAAAGCTTAATCCGGCGCTATAGAAAACAGCCATGATGGAAATAACGATTAGCATGCCTCGTAAATATTGCGAGAGCAAGCCATCGGTGTGCATGGCTAGATGATGAACTGTTTCTTGTGCACGAACAGGAACAATACTTTTTACAAGTCCAAAAAAATGGTCCCAGTCGATAAGTAAATAAAACATCACAAAGATGATCAGCACCGCGTTTACAAATCCAGCGATCACAGAGCTACCAGATGTCAAAACAGTTTCGATGGTGGAACTCATCAAAGTATCGGCATTGTCGTTAATGTGCTCTGTGATCTTCTGGGTAGCACTCGTCTTGAGGGTGCTCCAATCAAGATTGACATGGAATTCACTCAGTTTTGGCCCTAGCCATGCCTGTGTATTCGCAATCCAGTCGGGAAGTTGAGCTTTAATGAGGGGAATTTCATTTTTTAGGAGGCCAATAAAGAGGCTGAGGATGCCAAATATGAGTCCTAGACCAACGAGCATGGAAATTGCTGCAGCAAGCGCTCGGGGGATACGATGCCCCTCAAGCCATAGGCAAACAGGGCGTAAGGCATACGCCAAAATGAATGCGCTTAGAAAAGGGGTAAAAATTTCGGCCATCTTGCTTCAATCCTCTAGAATTCAATGATTCTACTGACGAAGTAGTATTTTTCACTAATATTCCAACTCTGACATGACCTCATCTACTGATTCTTCCTCAAAAGGCCTTTCCTACCGTGACGCTGGCGTCGATATTGATGCTGGAGACGCCTTAGTTGACCGTATTAAGCCATTGGCTAAGAAAACCATGCGTGAGGGTGTTTTAGCTGGCATTGGCGGCTTTGGGGCTCTTTTTGAGGTGCCTAAGCGCTATAAAGAGCCTGTGTTGGTATCAGGCACCGATGGTGTTGGCACAAAGTTGAGATTGGCGTTTGAATGGAATCGTCATGAAACCATTGGCCAAGACTTGGTAGCTATGAGTGTGAATGACATTTTGGTTCAAGGGGCCGAGCCCCTCTTTTTCTTGGACTACTTTGCATGCGGCAAGCTCACCGTTGATACTGCCGCAACCGTCGTTGGTGGTATCGCCAAAGGTTGTGAACTATCTGGTTGTGCATTAATTGGGGGTGAAACTGCAGAAATGCCTGGAATGTATCCCCCAGGCGAATATGATTTGGCTGGATTTGCGGTTGGCGCTGTTGAAAAATCTAAAATCATTACAGGAAATACTATTGTCGCTGGCGATGTTGTTTTGGCAATTGGTTCTAGTGGTGCCCATTCGAATGGTTACTCATTGGTGCGTAAAATTATTGAACGTGCCGGTGCAAAGCCTAGTGATGATTTAGGGGGTCGATCATTAGGAGATGTGGTGATGGCGCCGACCGAGATTTATGTAAAACCGCTTTTGAAATTAATTTCTGAAGTCGTTGTGAAGGGTATGGCCCATATTACTGGCGGTGGCTTGGTAGATAACGTTCCTCGCGTTTTGCCAGAGAACACTCAAGCAGTATTGCATCGGGATAGCTGGGAAATGCCAGAACTCTTCCGATGGTTGCAAATGAAGGGTGGCGTAGCTGATGCAGAGATGGTGCGTGTATTTAACTGCGGTATTGGAATGGTGGTAATTGTTGCTCCAGACCAAGCCGAGGTAGCAATTAAGTCATTAACAGCTCAAGGCTTGAAAGCATGGTCAGTTGGCGAGGTAGTAGAGCGCCCTAAAGGTGCTCCGCAAACAATCGTTATTTAATGGCTGGTCATCACGCAATACTACTTTTGAATTAATGTACTCTTGCAGTAATCTAAGGCTGCTTCCCACTCGATCGGGTTGAAGGGGTCAAAGGTATTTCTGCCAGCAATGCCACGCAACCAAGTTAATTGGCGCTTGCCTAGTTGTCGGGTAGCTGCTAAAGCCTTGTAGCACATCTGGTTATGATCAATTTGACCATCCAAAAACTCCCATGCTTGTCGATAGCCTACTGAGCGTATCGCGGGCAGGTCTGCATGTAATCCAGGGTTGGTGCACAAAATTTTCACTTCATCCAAAAAGCCTGCGGCTAGCATATCGTTAAAACGTTTTTCTAGGTTTTGATGAAGTTTTGCGCGATCTCTTGGCTCAAGCGAAACCAAATGTATCCATGATGGAATGGCAGAACCCTCTCTGCCATCTTGACTAGGAGAGTCAGCTAATAAAACCGACATTGGCTTACCAGTAATTTCATAAATCTCGAGTGCACGTTGAACTCGCTGTGAATCATTGGGCATTAAGCGTTCTGCAGTTTCGGGATCGATTTGAGCAAGCTTGGTGTGCATTGCAGGCCAGCCAATAACTTTGCCTTCTTCATCTAGGCGTGCTCGAATTTCGGGATTTGCTGGAGGTAAAGACGAGAGACCATGAGCCCAGGCGCGCCAATACAACATCGTTCCTCCAACCACCACAGGAATATTGCCTCGGCCCCTAATTTCTTTGCACAGTCGTGTTGCATCGTTGGCAAAGCGGGCTGCGGAATAAACCTCCGTGGGATCAAGAATGTCAATTAGGTGATGTCTTGCAGCTGCTTGTTCAGATTTACTTGGTTTGGCGCTGCCAATGTCTAGACCACGATAGACTAGAGCAGAATCCATGCTGATGAGTTCAATGGTTAAACCCATAGTTTTGGCATACTCGACGAAACGCATGGCGAGATTGGTTTTGCCTGCGCCAGTTGGTCCCACAATGCAAAGAATGGGATTTACCTCTGCTGCATTCTCAGGCTGAATGTAGGGTTCAGTTTGCATGCTTGATTATAAGAGCCTGTTAATATCCGAAGCAAACCTAGATTTGGAGTGCAAGTTGATGGATACCCTTTTGCAATTGAGTGATTTATTGCTGCATATTGATCGCCACCTCGATGTGGTGATACAGCAATATGGTCCTTGGGCCTATGGATTGCTGTTTTCAATCGTATTTGCTGAAACGGGTTTGGTAGTAGTGCCTTTCTTGCCAGGTGATTCGCTTTTATTCATAGCCGGCGCTTATTGCGCTACTGAGCACTTTAATATTTGGACGTTATGTATTGGCCTTTTAATTGCGGCTGTTGCAGGAAACACGGTGAACTACTTTATTGGCCGCTGGATTGGCAAACAAGTCTTTAGCAGTCAATCGCGTTGGATCGATAAAGGTGCTTTATTAAAGACACATGCTTTCTATGAAAAACATGGTGGTAAAACCATTGTCTTGGCGCGTTTCCTGCCGATCATTCGAACTTTTGCTCCTTTTATTGCTGGAGTATCAGAAATGAACTTTTCGCGTTTCCAGTTATTTAATATCACTGGTGCAGCGCTTTGGGTGTTTGGTTTGGTGGTGGCAGGATATTTCTTTGGCAATATCCCAATCATTCGTCAAAACTTAAACGTGATCGTTCTGGTTGGGGTTGGTGCTGCAGCGATACCTGTGCTCTTTGCTACGGTTTATAAAATTTTTCAGAGCAAGAGAAACTAAAGCCAATCAAAACTCAATGCAGTTTTGTTTGGCCCTCTAGCGTTGCAATATGCTCGCGGATATCAATGGCATCTTCAGCTTCTGGAGATTCGCTGAGATAGCGATGCATGTCAGCTAATGCAGGGCGTAGATATTCCAATTGGGCAAAGATTAGGCCACGGTCCCGTATTTCTTCGATGGATTCAGGTAGCAAAATCACCAAACGTTCTTGAATGCCTAGCAGGCGCTCCCAACGCTCATGCTCTGAGTAAATCATTTTGAGATTTCTTAAGAACCGTGACAGGATTTCTCGTGGATTTGAGGCGCGCAAGAATATATTCAAAGGCAGGCTAAGCTCTCCCCGATAACCCTTGGCATCGAGATAGGGGTCAAGCATTTCTTGCAATTGCGTTTTAGATAGTGATTCACCAGTTAAGGGATCCATGATGACTTCGCCTTGCTGCAAAGAAATACGCATCATGAAGTGATTAGGGAATGAAACTCCACGGATCTTCAGTCCAATTTGGTTACCCAGTTCGATCATGAGAATGGCTAATGAAATCGGAATGCCTCTACGATTTTCAAGAACATAGTGCAAATAAGAATTCTCAGGATCATAAAAATCATTGAGATTGGGCCCAAAACCTAATTCGGTATAGAAGAAATGCTTAAGAATTTGTAAGCGCTGAATTGGCGATGTATCTGGAGTGATTCGCGATTTTAATTTATTACCCAATTCATCAAGTTGATCGAGCACACCCTGAACATCTAGATCAGGATAGGCATGTTGTGCAACCGCGATCGCAGCCTCAGTTAGAGGGAAGTGTTCGTCTTCAGCAACTAAGGAAGTGAAGTAGTCGAGTTGTTGTGTTGGCATACGAGCTATTTTGCATGACGTAAGAATTTTTGCCAGTGAATTCCGACCAATTGCAGGGATCCAAAGTAAACAATAGCAGCTAAACCTAGCCATGTAGCTAATAAGCCAATTCTGGTCCAAGGTTCGGCCTGTAGGGCAATCCAATTGTGGGCGCCAGCTGCATAAAAAAGCACGGCAGTAAAGGGAATGAGTGCAATCACTAGCTGACCCAAATATTTGGCCCAAGCTGAATTTGGCAATGCCCCGCGTTTATGAAGGCCCACCCAGAGTAGGGCTGCATTAAGACATGCGCCAGTGCCAACTGACAATGCAAGTCCAGCATGCCCTAGCCAGGGAACAAAAACAAGATTAGCCAATTGCGTGGCAGCAAGCACAAGCAAGCCAATCTTTACAGGGGTGCGAATATCCTGGCGTGAGTAAAAACCAGGCGCCAAAATTTTTACCAAAATTAATCCAATAAGCCCAACGCCATACGCAGCCAATGCGCGTTGTGTCATCAAGACATCAAGTGCATTAAATTTTCCATAGTGATACAGCACTGCCGCTAAAGGTTCGCCAAAAATAAAGAGGGCGATTGCGCAGGGCGCAGCTAATAAGAACGTGAGTTGTAATCCCCAAATCAATAGTTCGCCAGCATGCACCAAATCATTCTTCGCATTTGCTTTGCTTAAGCTTGGTAATAGCACCGTGCCTAGGGCTACACCTAGTAGCGCAGTTGGAAACTCCATCAATCGATCCGCATAGGAAAGCCAGGACACGCTCCCCGCTGGCAGACGGGATGCAATATTGGTATTAATAATGAGAGAAATTTGCGCAACTGATACTGCGAATACCGCCGGCCCCATTAACTTCATCACGCGCCTTGCTTCAGGGTTTGTAATCGCCGATTTGATAGCACTTGGCA
>CANBYN010000009.1 GCA_947373615.1 Burkholderiaceae bacterium
TCTTTAATAACTGATAGATATCTTCAAAATGGGCAATATCAATTGCACCTACGATGACCCCTTTAAAAATCCCCTCTTGAGAATAGATTTTTCTGGCAAGATGAAGGGTCCATTCCTTTTTTTGCTGATTACGAAATGGCTTACCTATAAATAGTCCGCTATTCTTTTTATTAATCAATGCTTTGAAAAACTCTTGGTCAGCTACCGATACTATTTTGGTTGGCATTTCGAGAGATGAATTAACCAATCGCCCCCTAGGATCCACTAGATACAAAGCATCTAGTTGACGCATCCCCAAAACACGTGTCCCTAACAATAAGTGGACCTCTAGACTATCCAAAGCAAATTGATTTCCAAATGAAGAATTCAGCCGATCTTGCACACCCTTTAGAACTAAATCTGCACTTTCAAAGCTGCGCTCTGTTTGTTCTACAAAAATCTTGGTAATACCTATGGTTTCCAAACGGTTATGGGTTAGCTCGCGCTTACGCAAGTCCCACAACAAAAAACTCGTAGATAGAGTTACGATCACTATCGTAATAGTGGCGAAAAAGCCAATGGGATAGGCAGGACGTCCATGGAAATTCATGTTTTGATCTTACCTCATGATTGGGCGATTTTGATCCACGTCAATAAAATCCCGCCATATTTTTCAAAGGGCTTGCAAGTAAAACTTCCCTGCCTATACTGAAGCAAATTATTAGTCAATGGGAGCGCCAAATGAAAACAATGCCATGTCCACGTGTCGAGACAGATGTCAGGGTAGATATTACACATGCTAATTGCGCTGCTGTGCATGAATGCATTGATATCGACTCTTGTCCACTTGATGGTTGCTTTTCAAAACAAAAATTAAGCACCCACGACAATGAAAGTTACGCCTCTTCAAATGCCACTTGTAAGTTTGGTGATAGAGCCTAAATACCCACCTAGCCAAATCCCCTTTTGACGATGAGGGGCAAGGTCTCCAAGTTGTGCTTTAGGTCCTGAGTTTTCTTTTGAATGAATTGATCGACTAGTTTTAGGCACGATTCTTGTATTTTCGTGAGCTCCCCAATTTCGGTCTCTGAAAATGGAAGCTGTTTTAATCGTTCCTCAACAACAAATGTGGGTACTGAGAATAGCCTGCGACTGTGTTCAACTTGAATTATTTGATGATACAAAAGAGCTAATTTCTGAAATTCTTTCTTCCTAATTAATCCTGAAACACACCCTAAATACCCATTGCCGAAGTGCCTGATGAGATTGTCATCTGTCTCTAGTTCATAAGGCATATTTAATACAAGAGCTGGCATATGAAACTGCTGAAACCAGCAAAATTTTAGCAACTCAAGTACGCTAAAGTATGGAATCGATTTCTTTGAGCAAAAAGAGTTGTCAAAAAAGAAATGGGGAATAATTTGCGCAGGCAACTCGCACAATGAGAGCAAGGTGCGCTCTAGATTGCGCTTTTGAATATCAAGTGCTGGTTCAAAAAAAAGATACATTTACACCCCGCTAGTCGTGTAAATGTACTCTTTATGAACTCCTAATTATTGATGTAGCTCAAGCTTTTATCAGGAAATTGCGAATTTACTGATTGCTAACTTTGGCATCCTCTATTAGCACATCGTAGTTATAGCCATGCCCGAAATCCTTATTCGTACGAACCACACCCTTAATAGTCACAATAGAGCCTACTTTTGTCTCATCTTTGGTGGTGACAACGAGGTCATTATTTTTGCTAGCCATATTCCCAGATCCATCGCGCAGATGAATCCAATTTTTATCCATAATAGCCGGGCTAAATTTAACTACTTTTCCCCGCACCACCACTGGCTTGTCCTTCAGACTCGAAGCTTCGCCAATGATCTCTGCAACTGTATATGCATTTTGACCGGGCGCCTTACTGACATTGATATCACCCAGATCCGCCGCACTTATTGAAGATCCATGCGGAGAACTTCCATGAGGGTTAACTGGAACAACATCAGCTGCGTAGGTCAAGCCTGCAAATCCAAATAATGCCGTGAATAAAAGTGTTTTCATCGTATTAAGCGCTTCATTTATGGTTAGGTATGGGAATATCTTAATGACTTATTGCATCCTTTAGATACTATTTTAGATCTTTGTGTTGAGTAGACCAGTAAAAAGCCGCCCGAAAGCGGCTTTACTATAAGTGACCTAAGAAGACTAGTCTTTTTTAGCTGCTTCTATTGCAATTAAAATAGTTACATCATCACTAACATATGGCGCATTTTTACCCATATTAAATTCACTGCGCTTCACTTTAGTTTCAGCATTTGCGCCGCAATACTCAACACCAGTCATTGGATGCTTTTTGCACTCAAAGTGAGTTATTTTCAATGTCACGGGCTTGCTAACACCTTTCAAAGTCAATACACCCTGTAAGCTGACCGGCTTGTCACCCTTAAAAATCATGTCATTAGACTGAAAGGTAGCCGTTGGAAACTGCGTGGTAGAAAGATAATCCTCACTCTGGATATGACCATTAAAAATCGTAGAACCAGTATCAACAGATTTAGCGTCAATCGTAATATCAGCACTTCCTTTTTTGGCAGCTTGGTCAATCGTAACTGTGCCAGTGACTGCATTAAAACGACTAGTCTGATTAGAAAATCCAAGATGGTTATATTCAAACTGGGCAAAGGTATGGTTTGTATCTGCTGTATAGGTTGTTGGCGCTGCAAATGCTGTTGACACTAGTCCAAGAGTTGCAACTAAAGCAATAAGTAACTTTGATTTCATGTATTTCTCCGTGATAAAAAACTGCAATTAAATAAATATAAATGTCTATGGGTTCAAAACTAAATGCACTTTTACAGGCACTTCATTAGCTACGGCTGATGTGTCAGCCCAGTTACCTGCACCAAGCCCATAATCAAGTCTTAATAACTGAAAAGTGGCATCAAAAATCATTTGTTTGCCTTGTGCCTGATATTTGGCTGCAATTACCACCGGCATGACTTTTCCTTTGATAGTAAGGGAGCCATGAATTTCAAGACTGTCAGTACCGGTAGGCTTTACAGAATCGGTGACGAAAATAGCGGTTGGAAAAGCTTTGGTATTAAACCAATCCTTACCTTTTGCCTCATCTTGCAACTCATCACCACCTGCATTAAAGCTAGCGATATCAATTGCGAGATTTGCTTTCGCCTTTTCGGGTTGCTCCGGATTAAAAGATACCTTTCCAGAAAACTTACTAAAGCCGCCAGAGAGTTTTGAACCCATGAGCTTGCTGGTAAATGTAATCTTACTTTTACTTGCATCGATGGAGGAATATTCCGCAGCATACGAGGCGCAAGAAAAAGCAATAATCGCAATTGCAGCAATCCATTTTATGTTTGCAAGATAATTTTTATACATCACTGCTCCAATTAAGATTTTTTAGATTTGCAAAGGGACATGCGACTTAAAAGACCATCTTTATCAATGAATTGATGCTTAAGTGCCGCCAAAACATGCAATCCCACTAAAGCCATTAATCCATTTGCAAGAAATTCGTGGATCTCCTTCAAAAGATGTCCGAACTCTTTGTCTTTGTCGACCAAATCAGGCAACTCGAATAATCCAAAGTAATTAACGGTATAGCCTTTGGCCGAGCTCATTAGCCATCCTACTAACGGAATCGCAAGCATCAATAAATATAAGGTTAGATGCGTCAACTTCATCACCTTTTCTTGCCAAGGGGGTATTGCAATTGCCAGCGGAGGAGCAGAATGAGTGGCTCGCCATAAAAGCCTAAAGATCACTAAGAAAAAGACGGTCATTCCAAGCCACTTATGCCAGCTGAGCCAAGAAATTCTGGCAGGACTTAAAGGCATATCATCAATGGCGATGGCAATAGACCATGCAACCAGGATAAGCACTGCCATTACCCAATGTAGCATGATGGCAATACCTGTATATCGAGATTGATTCATCATCATTAGCCGCGTAATTGCTTAGAAATCTTGGCAATACGCTCTCCATATAGACGAGCAGTCTCTAAGTCTCCTGAATTTACTTCATCTGCACTGGCATCTGAAGGAGTTTGCATCATTGCCCCGGCAAATGAGCCTACATAATTAACATCATTACGTTTCGCAGACTTAGCATTGGAAGGCATCAATCCAGTACCCACCCATAATCCAGAATGTTGCATTGCCAAGGTGAAAAAGTAATGTAGCGTGGAATGCTTATCACCATTCATGGTTGCTGAATTGGTAAAGCCCCCAAAAACCTTATCTTTCCATTGTTGAGAAAACCACTGTTTAGAGCTAGCGTCAGCGAATTTTTTAAATTGCCAGCTAACGCTGCCCATATAGGTTGGCGAGCCAAATACGATAGCATCTGCTTCATTGAGCGTTACCCATTGGGCATCTGAAATATTTCCTTCTGCGTCGATGGCAACAAGTGTTCCATTTGCGCCTTTTGCTACTGCCTCGGCTTGCTTTACGGTATGTCCGTAGCCACTATGAAATACGACGGCAATTTTACTCATCAATCACTCCTTGAAAAATAGAACCTATCTATAAAACTAAAAAATATCTTTTAGCAACTTTAATGATTCTTCTAACCGCTTCAATTCCTTTGGCGGTAACTTTTTAAATGCGGCATTTAAATGTTCTAAATGCTCTGGAAATACCTTTTCAAATATTGCCTGCCCCTCTTGTGTCAATCCAATCAACTGACTGCGTGCGTCTTCAATATTGGTCTGACGTGTAATCAAACCTTTCGCCTCAAGTCGCTCCAAGACGCCCGTCAAAGTACCCTTAGTTACTAAAGTTTTATCGCCAAGTTCTTTACAAGTCATAGGCAATTGATTGCCTAGGGTGGCTACTACATCAAACTGAGTCGTCGTCAAACCCATCGCCTTTATGTGAGGCGCCGAATAGCGCTCAAATGCTTGATAGGTTGATACCAAGTTTCGTAGGATGGGTAGGAAATTCATTTTCATATATAAAGTACTTATTAGGACTAATATAGTTCTAATGCGAACTAAAAGCAATGCAAATCCATATTAACCTTAGAAATTTTGTGGCTAATATGGATGGTGTACATGAAGTCCAGCACAAGCAAGGACCACAGGTTAACTCGCTCTTGCTTTAGTCGCCTAGCGGTTAGCGTACAGAGTGAGGAAATACCTTCATAGAGAGGGTTCAATTCCACTTAGATTTGAGCAACTAGTTTTCTAGACAGACTAGGGCTTTCTTTTGGGGGCATCAAATGCCCCCCTTTAGTTAAGCTAGAACTGAACAGTCTCGCCTTCAGTCATAGGAACAACTTTGATGTTGCTGCCCTTCATGGCTGCCTGGAACTCAGCTAAAGTCCCTTTAGTCATTGGGTTCGAGTTGTAATGCATTGGGATTACCATTTTTGGCTTCACCCAAGTACGCAATGCAAACGCTGCATCATCTGGTGCCATAGTGAAATTTCCACCAATCGGTATCAATACCAAATCTGGCTTGTAATGCTCGCTGATGAATTTCATATCACTAAATAAGCCGGTATCACCCATATGCCAAATTTTGAAACCATTTTCCAATTCGATGATGTAGCCCATTGGCTCGCCAGCTGGGTGTGACTCTAATTTTTCTGTTGTTGGATTTTTCCATACCAATAAAGAAGAGTGTTCTGCTTGCACTGCAGTTACCTTAATTCCAGGCAATGGAGTGACGCGACCTGTTTTATTAAAACGATGACCTAATTCAGCAGGAATAATGCCTAGTGTAGTTAGTGGTGTCACCATATCTGCAGGACCATACAACTTCGTGTTATTCATCTTAGCAATTGCCGGGGCATCACCAAGATGATCTACGTGAGCATGGGTAACCAAAAGTAAATCAATCGGCCCAATCGCAGCTAAGTCATTTTTATAAACTGGAGGCGCTTTTGGCCCACCAGTAATCCATGGATCAATCAAGATCATTTTGCCTTCGGGGGATTTAATCCGAAAGCCGGCTTGACCCAACCACAAAAGATCAGTCTTACCTTGAGCTGAAGGCGCTACTGGGGTTTGTGCATTTACGATAGAGGTCGTCGCTGACAATAGCACTGCTGCGAGTAATGCACTGAAACCGCTCTTCGATGGAAAGCTATTCATAATGCTGTCTCCTGATTTATTTTTAGTAATGATCTTAAATCATAGCCCAAAATAGAAATTCATTCTTATGTGGCATTGCACCAAAATATGATGTTTCTACCTCCAGAAAATTGAAACCTTTTGTGGCACATCACGCTTAATCGAGATAGATCTTCTCTGAATTGCTCCTTCGTAACTTGCCTCGATGGCATAGTCACCCGATTCCAAGTTAATTAGCATATAAGGTCCATCAGCCTGAGCATCAAAGATAACTTGCTTCATGATGTTGACTACTTTAATCTTGGCTCCAAAAATCCAGACACCTTTGCCATGTTCAACCTGAGACAACTCCAATAGTAAAGGCCATTGCTTGGCCTCTGCAAGGAGGGATACCGCCTCACCTTCACCAACACCACCAGTGATGTAGGAGATACCTTCGGAATGTTGAGTCTCAGGAATTTGCGCAAGGGTTAGCGCACTCATTACTAGCACATAAAGAGGAAAAAGAAGCTTAAGAAGTCCTTTCATGTTTCTATCCTACGCCTCTTTAGCTCATAAAAAAAGCCTCGCAAAGGCGAGGCTTTTTAACTTCATACCAAGGCTTATGGGATCATGACAATCGCGCCAGACACCGTACGCCCTTCAGCTGCACGATGCGCATCTGCGGCTTGCTCCAAAGGAAACTTAGCTCCAATCTGAACCTTAACTTGTCCTTTGGCAATTGCATCAAATACTGCTTTTGCATTTTCTTGCAACAAGGCTGGCGTGGCATTGTGTGGAAATACAGAAGGTCTTGTTAAAAACAGACAGCCCTTCTTGTTGAGAATCTCTGGTTGAATTTCTGGAGCTGGGCCAGAAGCTGCGCCGAACAAGGCGACAGTGCCAAAAGGTGCTGTGCACTCCAAAGATCCCAAGAACGTAGTTTTGGCTACAGAGTCATAAACTATATTAGCTTTACGTCCGCCCGTAGCCTTAATCACTTCCTCCACCCAATTTGGCTGTGAGTAATCTACGACTGCGTCACACCCAGCTTCTTTGGCGGCAATAAATTTAGCGGGTGAACCAACAGTGCCCACCACAAATGCGCCCAGAGCTTTTGCCCAGCCTGCCAAAATTTGACCTACACCACCGGCAGCGGCATGAACCAAAACAACATCGCCCGCTTTTACTTTATAAGTTTTTTGTACCAAGTATTGAGCAGTCATTGCCTTAAAGAAAACCGCAGCAGCAACTTCGTCAGAAATATTGCTCGGTAAGGGAACCAACTTATCCGCAGCTACATTCCGTGCGCTTGCATAAGCACCAATACCAGCATTCATATATACAACGCGGTCACCCACTTTAAGAGTTGTAACACCCTCACCGAGCGCCTCAACCACACCAACGCCCTCGTGACCAAGACCGGTAGGCGTTTCAAGAGGATAGGCTCCTGAGCGTTGATATACATCAATGAAATTAAATCCAATGGCAGTTTGACGAATCTGAACTTCACCTTTAGCGGGGGGAGGTAATTCTTTATCAATTAACTTAATTACGTCTGCGCTACCAAGTTCAGACAGACTAACGACTCGAGCTGTTGTCACATGTCACCTTATTAATTTTTTATTTGAAAAAAAGATCATACAGCAAGGGCATCTTCTTCAATCACCGCCCAAGTACTGTCGCCCAACTTCTTTACTGCCATCGAATAAGTCCACCCTTCTGGAATACCGCAACTCCATTCCTTTGGACCATTCTGAATTAATACATTGACCGCATTTCTCCCATCAAAATAGAGATGGTAAATTTTTCCATGTATTGGGTTAAAGCTATATTTTGCGCCATGAACCATCTCGGTTGCATCTAGCCTTGCTTGCAGCGCTCTAGCCTGCTTCATTAAAACATTAGCCTGCTCCATGATGCGCTCGTATTCTTGCTTGGCATTCTGGCGAGCAACATTCACAGCCTTATCTTTTTCCTCAACCACCTTAATAGGCGCAAATACAGGTGCACCAACTTCCATTGGATATTCAATCCCCGCATGTCTTGCTGGATCGGTATCTTCTATTCTCATTGGAACTTAATATCTCTCTGAAATTCAGTTAATTAATCTAGGCTTTATCTACGCAAGATAAGACGCGTGAGAAAGTGTGACACAAATTCAGGGCTTTTGCTTAGCGCTTATAGAAGCTCAAAGTAACCTCTCCAAGCTCTATGCCAAACTTGCTCATTTTGGCTTTATTGAGCATTACTTTGGGGGTGATTAGGTACATCCAGTCATTAAATTGCACGTTATATATGGTGCCATCCACCGGCAAAGCCAAGGTGTAGGTCCATTTGAGAGCGTTTCCGGATAAGCCCCCCTGAGCATCTCCAACTACATCATCGGCTCTGCCAATGTATTTTCCAGGCGACTGTTCAGTCAAAGTCCAAATACGTTTTTGCTTCGTACCATCCGAGTAATCAAAACTTTCATCTAAAGTACCTACCTTCTTTCCATCCACTACGGTCCAACTGGCATTTATCAATACAGTGAATCGCTTTTTCACCTCTCCACTGCGATCCGTGAAGATGCCATAGGCATCAATGGTTCCTGAAAAATACTCGCTGAGATCCAAAGTTGGTTTTTCATTTGCGTATTGCGTAACTTTCGGAGAAGAACACGAAATCAGGCATAAGCTACAACTCAGAACAAATACCCAATGCGATAGAAAAGATTTCATTAGTTAACATGCCTCATTAAAAATCGGTGGGGGACAACTCTGTCCAAGTAATTCTGTTCGAAGATTCGGTGCGCTAGTTTTAGGATCTAACCAAATCCCAAAGAAGGCTTTAGGAAAATCACCCCCTGGTACTTGCGCTATCTGCTTACCATTGTGATAAAAAATTGTGCCATGTTTTGGGGCGTAAACCGCAGTCAAAGTTTGACCAGATTCAACATTTGGTAAAAATGCAGCCAAGTTCTTGCCCCATAGCGCGGCCTGCATATCGGGCACCCCGATTCTCTTCATTTCCTCTACGGAGCGATTGGCAATGGATATGCCAGAGAACGATTTTTGATAATGCATTTCGAGCGCAAATTCTGGGGAGCTTAAATTTCCAGATCGGTAAAAGGATGCATCATAAATATGCAATCCCCACCAAGTTAGCCTGCCGCTTCCCTGAAGTTTTGCTGAAGTTAACAAAGGCTCCACATAAGCAAGATCACCCCCATAAACCGAGGATATGGATAAGCTAAAAAGCGTAGCAATTATGAGGAGATATTGAGATGCCTTCATATACTTGATTTTTTAGCGCCCCTTTGAGCAAAACGCAATGCAGTCGGACCAAGCAAACTAGAAAATGCATGTCTATTTTTGGCAAAAAATTTATAACCCAACCGTAATATAGGTTGCAAAGCTTTTCTTGAAAAGAGCCAAGCTAAAGCCGGAAGATCTGCCCTTCGATAAGCCTCTGGAAACACTGAAACGCCCTGTATAAGACTCCCACTAGCATATTGACCATACATTGTCGCTAACGCAGCATCACAGGTGACGCCTACCCTCTCTGGATCAAAGAGATCAGAATTGATATCAATGAATTCTAATAAATTCGCCTTATTTCTTCCGGACAAAAAAAGAATTTCTGCCTGACATAAAGGACAAGCGCCATCGTAATACAAAGTGAGTTTTTCCAATTGATTCATTGCTCAGCAAGTTTAAGCTTTATTCAATAAACTGGTTGTCTGTCACGTCACTAAAGGTATCCATGCAAAAGGAAGTAGCTCTTAATGTTTTTGGCGAACCTCTCATTCCTTGCTCTTTTGACCCCCTTACTGGCTTTTTCAGGGATGGGTGCTGCAAAACCAATAGTCAAGATACAGGCAGTCATTTGGTATGCGCTGTCGTAACCGCAGAGTTTCTTCAATTTAGTTATGAGCGAGGAAATGACCTTATTACCTCGAGACCCGAATATCAATTTTCAGGCCTGAGGCCAGGAGATCAGTGGTGCCTTTGCATTAACCGCTGGGTCGAAGCAGTCAACGCTCAATGCGCCCCCTTCATTAAACTTGAAAGTACTCATATTAAGGCGCTAGAAACTGTGCCACTAGATATCCTCAAACAATATTCGAGCGACGCTTGAAAGCGTTCTATTCCGATCATTTTGTTTTACCCCTTCCACAAGGGCATCGCTTTCCGATGGAAAAGTACTCTCGCTTAAGAGTTTTAGTAAGCGGACTAAAGGATATTGAGCTTGTCGAAGCTCCGTCTGCATCGGATACACAAATTCTATATGCCCATGATCCAAACTATTTAATCAAGATCATCGAAGGAAAACTTTCGTCACAAGAACAAAAAGAAATTGGCTTTCCTTGGAGTGTAAAAATGGTTGAGCGCTCACGTCGCTCTGCTGGCGCCACAGTAGCTGCAGCAAAAACTGCCCTAGAGGAAGGAGTCGCCGCTAACCTTGCGGGCGGAACGCATCACGCCTATCGAGACATGGGAAGTGGCTTTTGCGTCTTCAATGATGCTGTAATTGCAGCGCGCACCCTTCAAAATGAAGTGAACTCAAAACTCCAAATTGCCATAATTGATTTAGATGTTCACCAAGGAAACGGCACCGCATCGACCCTGAAAAATGATGCTTCCATCTTCACCTTCTCTATTCATGGCGAAAATAACTTCCCCTTCAAAAAAGAACAGAGTGATCTAGATCTCGGTCTTGCAGACGGATGCACTGACCAAACTTATTTGGGCGCTCTTAATCAATGCTTAGATCAGCTTGATTCTCGCTTTAAAGCCGATTGCATCATCTACCTGGCCGGCGCCGATCCTCATGAAGAGGATCGATTAGGCAGACTCAAAATTAGCAAAGATGGTATGAGAATAAGAGATGAAACAGTATTTGAATTTGCCGCACACAGAAAGTGTCCTGTTGCCTTCTCTATGGCAGGCGGCTATGGAAAAAATATTGACTCTACAGTAGATATTCATTTTCAGACCATTAAAACCGCGCTGCGCTTCTACGAACAACACTAATTTCCAATGAAGGGCGCTAGCCTTTTTTCTTAGGGGCGCCTTTAGTGCTAGACAGATTGCTGACGTTTTCTACACTTTTTTCAAAATTGGCGAAAGAGTCCGCCATAGCTGCACGAATCAATTCAAAATTTTGTAGAGCATTATTAAAAGAGGTCTTAAATACTGAAACGTAAGCCTCGCTACCCAGCGGTGCATTATCAGTAGCATCATTTACAAAATGAATGAGGTCAGCCTTCGACTCCTGAATCATAATTTCTGCAATATCCGCCAACTCCTGATTCCCAGTTTTCAAAACCTGAAGTAACTGATTGTGGTATTGCGAAATCTCTTTGGCAGCATCTTGTAAAACCTCTGCATGAATGTATTCAAAGGCTGATTTTGGATCCTGCGTCTTCATGAGTTCAGATACTCGCTTCTGAATCAATGTTGCTAATTCTTGAGTAGCCTGCTGATTAATTTGTGCGATAGCTTGTGCGCTCTCGATCGCCACCCGTCCAGTGGCTTTAGTCGCATCAATAGCCCTTTGCTGACCCTTTGCGCTATTTACTTCAAATGGTTTCTTGCTCATATAGACCTTTCTGATGGGTATGGATATTTACCAATCTACTCTCGTTAGAGAGCGTTTCTATAGAGAAATACCAGTAGAACATGGCGGATACCAAAAAATCCAGCTATTGCTAACTGGATTTTAATAGGCCGTTCTTGACTACTTAATCCTTAATTGGCTGACTTCTTTTTTGGCAGGCTATTTAATGTGGCTGCGTCATTTAATTGTTGATCAACCAAATACAAAGTTCCGCCGTAGTTCGCTTGCAAATCGTACCCAGATAGACCTACGGTGTAGAAAGTGATTTCGGGATTAAATGAACGAATCGTTCCGCCAGATCCAGCAGAAAAATTAGCATCTACGTCAATGCCACCCTGCTGTCCATCAACCGAGGTAAGCAAGAATTGATCAATTGCCCCTGGAGTTTTAAAGATCGCAATTTGATATTGCACTTGGTATCCCGCGCCCAAGCCTTCTCCTGTTTTTAGATCCTGCATAAATATAGGTTCTTTACGGCGTTTATCAAATAAAACCCCCTCGCCCTTTGCCACTACGATCAAAACAATATTGACATTTGTGGCACTAAAAACCGCATAGCCTGCCGCCGCATCAATTTGTTTTTGAATCGCAGGATTTTGCTTAATCAAAGTGTCAAGACCTGTCTTTGACATATGAATGGTAGCCGCTCGCTTCTGAATAATTTCTTCTTGGGATAATGTTTTAGCGTTTTTCCCATTCGATTGACAGCCAGAAAGGAAAGTGGCCGCAATCAACACTGTAAAGACATACTTAGAAAGAGTTTTAAATTTGAATGACATATTAAAAGTTAATTTACAGAAATTGTAGAAAGAGGCTTATCTAATTTGATGTACTTTATGTCTTTAGAATTTACATCTATTTTTTTAAGATCAAAAGTGTAGATTTTAGTATTTTCAAACATTTTTAGGCTATAGATCAAATTTTTATTATCAGCCACCGCTGTCCATTCAGTGGTTTCAATCCCACCAGCACCTCCACCATAAGCATTAGATGCGGGCAAGCTAATTGCACCAGGTGGAATATCAAAACTACCTAAGATGTGCCAAGCAGTATTCACCTGCTGGGAAGTTGGATAAGTAGTTGGGGCCGACTTCGATAAAAACAATGCGCGAATAAAGCGGCTTGGGCTTAAATAATCACCAGGTAAACCATGCAAGCCACTACCAGAACTGGGTGGAACATAGGTGGCGCCGTTGATTATGATTGGATTTTTCTCAACATTAGATAAATTCGCATAATTACCAATATTGTTTAGCTGCTCCCTAAAGGCTGGATCATTTGTCATAACACCTGTTGGGTTATCGGTAATAACTAGTTCGCCCTTTAGATACTCAATGACTATGCTTTTGCCTTTTGCATCATGCAATGTCATGCGAACGGGAGCAGATTGATTGTTGTATGCCGGAATAGTCGAGCGATTTACCTTTATCTTCTGAAAGCCAACCTTTACTTCATCAACAGTTGCAAAATTAGTCAAGGCATAGATCAAAATTTGAACCGATGCAATACTATTTGATGAATCTGCTGGGCTTACAACTTGGTAAACCGCTGTATTAGGAGCATTTAGTAAGCCACCAACTAAACCTTTTTCATTCATACCATCTAAAAGAATGGGCATACCTAAGCCATTCATACCAGCAGCCGCATGCTTAGTTGTCCAATTCAGTCCGGTACCAGGTTTACCATCTACACCAACACCAGGCAGTGGCATATTTCTAGGAATCACCGTTAACTGCGATTTGAGCGGTAAACCAAATTCCATGGTTCGCCCATAAACATACCCTCCATCACTGCCTTTTAGTAAGAAGCTGGTACAGGCATTGCTCACCAATGGTGCAAAAGCTAAGACAGCCGAAACCGAAGCAGCTACTATTTTCTTAATGATTTTTTGTTTCATTACTTTTCCTTTAAATCGTTTCTATTTATTCGAAAAAAATCTATGCGCTTTTCATTAAAAAAGAGGTTTTTATATCTAGATGCATGGATACATCAGCTTCAGCCGGCTTTGTGATGAGGTACGCCAAAATACATTTAGCAACAATAATCAGCAATCCCGCTACTAGACCTCAGTTTCGAACACTCTTAACCAATTTCATTCTCCTGAGGCATTGACTCAGGCTATTTTCCACCAGAATCCACCCTGCAACAAGCTTGTTAAGGCATAAAAGTGCTAGATTTTCAGTGCATACTAGAGCCTCTATGAAAGTATTCCACTGGACTCAACGCTGGCATCAAATAGGTGCCACTCCCAGGCTTCTTATTATTGCTACATCTGGAATTGGATCGTATTTCCTGCTTCCGACAGAACTAACCTCGATCGTTCGTTTAGCACTATCCTGGGTGCTTGCAGGGAGTCTTTATCTTATTCTGACCTACATCATGATGTATTTTTCCACCAAAGAAAATATATTGGGTCTTTCAAAAAAAGAGGATGATGGCGCAGCAATGATTTTATTGATCATCGTACTAGCATCGGTGGCTAGCTTAGTGACGATAGTCATCATACTATCGGACATTAAAACGCTCCCTATCGGTCTCGCCATTCGTCATGTTGGACTCGTTTTAGCAACTTACACAATTTCTTGGCTTTATGTGCATACTGCATTTGCCCTGCACTATGCACCTGTCTACTACCAGGAGTTTGAAAAAACTAATGAAGCACCTTTACTTTTTTCCTCTAAGTTAAGACCTACCTACGTAGACTTTCTGTACTTCTCCATGGTGATTGGCATGACTTGCCAAACAGCTGATGTCAATATCGCAAGCTCCAGAATGCGATTCTTGGTTATGATTCAAGGAATGACTGCTTTTGTTTTTAATGCTTCTTTACTTGCCCTAGCAATTAATCTAATTTCAGGAGTAGTGGCTTTCAATTAGATAATAATCATAGAGCAATATCTATAAAGAAAAAGCCAACCCTTAGGATGGCTTTTTTATAATTTAATTACGTATGACTTAAATTTTATTCCATCGATCTCGGTTTTTTAGTCTCTGATACTAGAATAACCTTACCGCCCAACACAGTTGCAAAAACTCCCACTTCTTTAATTTTGATGGCTGGAATTGTTTGCGGATCAGCATCCAATACCGCAAAGTCTGCAAACTTACCAGCTTCAATACTGCCCACCTTATCTTCTACACCCAATGTGTAAGCAGCATTGATGGTAATCATCTTCATTGCATCAGATGCCGTCACCGCTTCAGCAGGAGCCCATACCTTACCGTCGTTATATACATCTTTACGAGTGACAGCGGTCCAAGCCTCCTTCAAAGGCACTGGCGCCGAAACTGGAGCATCAGAATGAATCGAAGTAACAATGCCATTACTAACTAAAGTGCCTAATCGCGTCGCATATGATGCACGATCCGCGCCTAGTGCTGGATACTCCAACTTAGCTCGCTCTGACACATATGAAATGTTTGCACTAACCACTGCACCTAAGGCTTTAATCTTCATGACCATAGTCGTAGATGGAATACCAAAGTGATTAATCGTGTAGCGATGATCAAAGCGAGGTTTTGCGTCAATCATTAACTGCAATGCATTGATCGAGTTTTGGTTACCGATATCTCCATTGCTGTGAATATGAATATGAAAGCCTGCATCCCACCAAGGCTTCATCGCGCCGGCAAAATCTTGTGCTGATTTGTAGTTAGAGGATCCTAAACTTCCATTCGTATAGCCCGGATGCTCCATGCGCATAGTTTCTGGCAAGTATCCGCCGTCACTATAGAATTTCACACCCTGGAAGATCAAACGATCATTATCTTGCTGCTGAAGCGCTAGAGCCTCGTGGATTGCATTATCTCCATACTTCTGAATAAATGGCTCGGCATACACTACTGGAACGATACGCAAGGACCCAGCAGGGGACTGAGTGAAAGCCTTGACAACCTTAGTTTCGTTTTCAATATTGAGAGTGCCAAATGCCAGGTCGCCTGATGTAGTGATACCGCCCTGCTGCATGAGATCATTCATATACATATAGTCAGTTGGAATTTCACTAGGATTTAGGATGTCTTTACCCGCTACACCAAGAATGTAAGTTATTGCAGGGATCTCCAAAAACTGGCCATTTAGTTGCCCGTCTTTATCTAGTCCAACTCCTTTAATCTCTCTAACTTTCTCTAGGGTAATTCCATAGTGCTTGATAGTAGCGCTATTGACATACATATCATGGCCCGAGGCATCCCACACAATGATGGGGCGAGTGGCCGATACTTGATCAAGTAACTGTCGATCAGGAACCTTTCCCATTGCCACAACATCAAAACCCCAAGCCAACAACGTTTGATTGGGATCCTTAATAGCGGACGAATACTTCTTTAACTGGTCCATTGCTGCTTGTAAGTTGGGGATGCCTGGGAATGCAGGCCCCCATGGATTTGGCATGGGGGATGGGGTTAACAAAGGCTTATTGAATAAAATGCCACCAAGCAAAGGATGCGCATGTGGCTCAATGAATCCTGGATAGATTACTTTTTGCGCAAACTCTCGATTGATTTGAGTAGGATATTTATCTGTCCAAGGTTTCATGTCTTCCAATGAACCTACTGAGATAATTCGACCGTCGGCCACAGCAACTGCAGTTGCATTGGGAATCGCTGGATCCATCGTCACGATTTTCTTAGCTACAAAAACTGTAATGCTAGAGATCCGGGGTGTTGATGGCGGGTCAATCAATTGAACTGCTGATGCAATGTTAGAAAATAGACATGCAATCTCAAGGCAGGCAATTTTAGATTTTAGATTCACAAAGACTCCTTCAATTCATCTTTTTAAAACATTGCTTCAATTTAGAAATATCGGTCAGAATAAAAACACCCGCTGACGCGGGTATTTTTATTCATCTTTCCATAATTAGGACTGCACATTAATTGGAGTTAACCTGCTTGCCATCAACCCAGGTACTCTTCACTTTAATATTACGAATGTCTGCTGGAGCAGTTTGCCGTGGATTCTTTTCTAGAATCACCAAATCAGCCTGTTTTCCTACTTCTAGACTCCCCACAATGTTGTCGGCAAAAATCTGGTATGCAGCATCGATCGTGATCGCACGAATAGCATCGTCCACCGTTACAGCCTGCGTTGGACCCAAAACTTTTTGTGGGGGCAATTGCCATAGACGAGTCACTTCTTCACTAACGTAATTTAAAGGGCCAACATTGGAAACAGGAGTATCGCTATGAAGCGTAAATTTTCCACCTGCTCGCTTAAAGTCTCCAGCGGGATCAATTCGCTTTGCACGCTCTGACCCAATGATGTAGTTATTAAATGCAGAGCCCCAATAGTCCACGTGACCAATTGTGAAGCTCGGTATCACGCCGATTTTCACAGCCTTCTTAACCTGAGCTTCATGATTGACCGTAAAATGCTCCACTCGTAAACGACGATCTTGAGGCTTAGGATTCCCTGCCAATAGTTTAGAGTAGCTAGTTAAAGTCTGATCAATCGCCTTATCACCATTTGCATGAGTAGAAATTTGCCAACCTTGATCAAAGTAAGATTTCATGGAAGCATAAATATCCGAATCTTTGTAATTAAGCGCTCCACTCCATTTGGAGTTCTTTGGATAACTATAAGGCTCATTCAATGCAGCTGTTAAACCTTGCGTAGAGCCATCGGAGATATATTTAATACCAATAAAACGCAACTGATCATCGCCCTCATTTGGCTTAAGAGAAGTTTTCCCGGTCGGCAATGCTTCACTAAATAGATAGCCCCGGACCCTAATAGGGGATGCATTTTTTGCAAAAATTGCCTTATAAATTGCAACTTCTTTATCAACACCAAAATTACCGCCGACACTCATTTCAGAAGCCGTAGTTACACCGGTTGATGCTATTTTCTTCATGGTGCCCTGGATAGCGCCGAATAATTGTGCCTCGGTTGGATTGGGCATTTTTGCCATAAATGGCAAATAAGAAGGTGGCTCAACTAGTTTTCCAGTGAGCTTACCTTGAGTATCCTTTACATAAATACCGCCACCAGCAGGGTTAGGCGTTTTATCTGTAATGCCAGCAATTTCTATAGCCTTGTGATTAACGTATCCAATATGACCTGATTGATTCACGATGAAGATGGGAACTTCTTTAGAAACCTTATCTAACTCGTCGGCAGTTAATTCCGCCATAAACGGTGTAGTGCGCGATGGATCTACACCAAAACCGAACAACCAACCTCCTGGAGGAACATCTTTAAGAGCAACTTTCATCTTTTGACTCAACGTATCTAGCGTGTCATAAGGCAAAGTAAAGTTACTCAAATTCAATCCTAGACCTTCAAATACTGAAGTCACCATAATGTGCACGTGAGG
>CANBYN010000010.1 GCA_947373615.1 Burkholderiaceae bacterium
CTCTGGATCTAAAGCAGCTGATATGGCCGCAATTGCCCCAGCATTATTCCCTGAGATGAAGCGAACTACGCCTCCGGGTGAGTTAGTTGCTTTGTTAGCTGCTACTGGAGCTCAAACTGAAACAATCCCCCCAAGCCTTGTGCTGATTACGATTGGCTCTGTAACCGGGGTTTCAATTGCTGCCCTTTTTACAGGGGGCATGTTACCTGCTTTGATTTTGGGGCTTATCCTTTGTTTATTGGTTTGGTGGCGAAATCGTCATGTTCAGATTGGAAATGTTGTACGTCCAAAGTTTGCTCAAATTTTTAAATTATTTTTGGTTGCATTACCCGCGTTATCTTTGCCGTTTGTGATTCGTGCTGCGGTAGTGGAGGGGGTCGCCACTGCCACCGAAGTTTCCACTATCGGCATCGTATATGGCCTAGTATGCGGAATCGTTATTTATCGAAAATTTGATGTGAAACGTATTTTGCCGATGTTGGTTGACACTGCTTCTTTGTCAGGCGCTATCCTGCTGATAATTGGCGCTGCCACTGGAATGGCTTGGGGCTTGACTCAGTCTGGGTTTTCTCAAATAGTCACGCAAATCATGACCGATCTGAATGGGGGCCCTAATCTATTCCTGCTCATTTCTATCTTAGTATTTGTGGTTTTAGGATCAGTGCTAGAGGGGATACCTGCCATTGTGCTATTTGGCCCTCTTTTATTTCCCGTTGCTCGTCAGCTTGGCATTAATGAGGTTCACTATGCAATGGTGGTCATACTATCAATGGGTATTGGCCTATTTGCACCACCTCTAGGTGTTGGCTATTACGCTGCTTGTGCAATTGGCAAGGTTAATCCTGATGAGGGTGTTAGACCTATTTTTGGTTATTTGCTGGCGTTACTTATTGGCATTCTAGTGATCGCTTTTGTGCCTTGGTTATCTACCGGATTTTTGTCTTGAGTGAGAAGACCCGGTAGATATGTGATTACCAACCTTCGGGTGGCGTTTGTGACCCTTTAAATAACGCTTGTTTCGCTCAAAATTCGGGAGTAGCATTAACCTAGTCTCCTCCATAACTTGTTTTATGGTTAATACCCGCTTAAACGGCGGGTATTTTTTATTCTTAGGCCCTCAACGTGGGTTTATTGATAGGTATTGGCATTAATTTTTTGCGGAGTATAAACTTCAAGATCTCAAGAAAAATTTCAACCTCAATATTTAAATAAAGGTATTTCAGTGCCAAAGTTTGCCGCCAATTTAACAATGATGTTCAATGAGTATGAATTTCCCGCTCGGTTCCCTGCAGCTGCAAAGGCAGGGTTTGAAGCTGTAGAGTTTTTGTTTCCTTATGACTATCAACCTGCTGATGTGAGTAAATGGCTTAAAGAAAACAAATTGAAAAATATTCTCTTCAATCTCCCTCCGGGCGATTGGGCTGCTGGTGAGCGGGGAATCTCTGCTTTGCCTGGTCGTGAAGAGGAGTTTCGCAAAGGTGTTGCTAAAGCAATTGAATATGCCTTGGCATTAGGAACGCCCCAGTTACATATGATGGCTGGCTTGATTCCTTCGAGTTCCGATCTAGCCCTACACCGCAGGACGTATCTCTCAAACATGAAGTTTGCTGCTCAAGAGTTGGCAAAACGCAAGCTAAATCTCTTGCTTGAGCCAATTAATACTCGTGACATGCCTGGATACTTCCTCAACACTCAGAGCCAAGCGCACGAGCTGCTCCTGGAGTCTGGTGAGCCTAATGTCAAGGTCCAGATGGATTTTTATCACGCTCAAATTATGGAGGGTGATTTAACTATGACTTTTAAAAAATACTTTAACGATATTGGTCATACGCAAATCGCAAGCGTCCCCAGTAGAAATGAGCCGGATGATGGCGAAGTGAATTACCCATTCATTTTTAAGATGCTCGATGAAATGGGATATCAGGGTTGGGTTGGGTGTGAATACCGCCCCAAAGGAAAAACTGAGGATGGTTTAGGGTGGATGAAGTAGTCCTATTAATGCAATGACTAAAAGAAATTTAGCCTCCAAATAGCGCACTGGCTTAGTTGCCAATAGGTGACTATTGGAGCGTTACCTTGATTCAAGGTTGTGATTTATATGAATTCTTAGGGCCAATACAAATCACTTGGATTCTTTGAGAGTATTTGATCTCGGAGGTTGTAATCATCTATTAGAGACGAAAATTTTTTCATTTGAAATTCATATGACTCTGATGTTTCAAATCTAGTATGTGGCCAGTCACTGCCCCAAAGTAATCGGGAGGCCCCAATTGTTGAAAGCCAATATTCAAAAGTAGGTTTATGGGCAATGTTAGGAGTGCGATATTGGGCGCTTAGCTTTACCCAAAGTTTACCTAAATGATTATTAATACCCTGGTTATTTTTTTGAAACTCATCATTCGTTGCAGGCCTACCAAAGTGATCAACAACAATGGAAATCCCTTTAGGGATATTTAAGAGTAGATTATTGAGCATGCCATCATCATGGTGAAGCTGAAGATGCATATCTAAATCTTTTAGATGACTAATCAGGTTTTGATTTTCTTTTAGCGCGTCTAGGGGTCTTTCTTCTCCAATGAGATTTAACCTTGCCCCCCTGATGCCCTGGTTTTTTAGATCTAGGAGATATTTTCTTGTGGTTTGAGGCTCAACTACGCCAACTCCCCGAAGGTGCTTGGGCTTTTGTTTAATTGCTTGAAGTAAGTAGTTGTTATCAAATCCAAGAAAGCTAGGCTGCACTAAAATTCCGCTAGAAATTTGTTGCTCATTTGCCGCCTTGATCCAATCATGGATTGTGGCGTCATAGTCGATCGGGTAGCGTGAATGATCCTTGTTGACATCATTTTTGAGAAATATATGGAAATGGCAGTCGACATTCATGCTGGATATGATACCCTAACTCATCTAGATGAGTAAATGAGTTGGTAGAGTGCTTATGGAAAAAATATCCTTGGGTTATCAGAGTTTGGCAGCTACCTTTCGCTATAAGGTCGAAGAGGGCATGTGGCGCATTGGAGAACCTATTCCATCTGAGGCCAGCTTAGCTAAAGAATATGGAGTTGCTGTTGGGACGATTCGGCAAGCCGTCGCTCAACTGGCCGATGAAGGGGTGCTGGTTAAGCGTCATGGTAAAAGTACCGCTGTTAGTAGCGGACTGAATGGGCAATCTATGCTTAGATTTTTTCGTCATCAATTAGATGGGCAAAGGCAATTAGCTCCTTCGGCCATGGTATTAGATCTTAAAGAAATCGCAATAGATAAAAATATTGCAAAGCTCACGGGCTGGTCATGCAAAACACTATTAAAAATTCATCGGGTCCGATTGGTTGATGGAAACCCATTGCTATACGAAATGATTTACTTACCACTACCAAAATTTAAGAAATTTTTAGGCTATACCCCCAAAGATTTTGAAGATTTGTTTTATCCAATGTATGCGAGGTCTTGTGGGGTAGCAGTAATTAAAGCCAAAGATCAAGTCGGCTTTGAGTTAATGAAAAAAGCAGACGCAAAAGTATTAAGTATGAAAGAGGGTCATCCTGCTGTGCGCGTCAATCGAATTGCATTTGATTTGACAGGGAAGCCAGTGGAATATCGAAGTTCGGTTGGTGATGCTATGGCATTTCAGTATTCAGCAGAAGTTAATTAAGGAGACAAGATGAAGTTTTTTATAAAAATAATATTAGTGACAATGATTGCTTTTGTCGGTCTAGTTCAGGCTCAGGAATGGCCGACAAGACCCATTAATCTGATTGTTAGCTACCCCCCTGGAGGTACCGCAGACTTGATGGCTAGAACGATTGCTACCCCGTTGGGCAAAATTCTAGGGACTTCAGTAGTGGTTGAAAATAGGCCTGGAGCGAGTGGTCAGATTGCTGCAAGTTATGTGGCTAAAGCGAGTCCAGACGGCTACACGTTGATGCTCGATGCTTCATCTTATTCAGTCAATCCTTCTCTATTTCCTAAGTTACCTTATGACCCAAATAATGATTTCAAAACATTAGGAATCTTGGCGCAATATCCAAATGTACTTTTAGTAAATCCAAGTTTTCCTGCCAAGTCAGTTAAAGAATTAATTGCCATGGCAAAAGCCAAACCAAACAGCATCTCTTATGCTTCATCAGGTAATGGATCTGCTCAGCATTTGGCGGGAGTATTGTTTGAAGTAAAGGCTGGAGTTGATATGCAACATATTCCCTATAAAGGCGGTGGCCCTGCTTTAAATGATGTTATTGGCGGACAAGTACCCGTCTTCTTTGGTAGTGTGGCATCTACCAAGCAATATGTGGACTCTGGCAAGTTAAATGCCTTGGCCGTTACTGGAAAGAAGCGAGCTTCATCGATGCCAACGGTTCCAACAATGGCTGAAGCTGGTCTGCCTGGATATGAGGTGTATGAATGGAATGGAATTTTTGCTCCTTCTGCAACACCAGCGCCAATCTTGTTGAAGTTATCTGATGCGATTGCAAAGGTCATGCAATCTGCTGAAGTAAAGGAAAAAGTAGCCAGTCTTGGCGGTGAGCCATTTCAAGGTAATGCCGAGACGGCAGATAAATTTATAAAGGCTCAAATGGTGGAGTGGTCAAAATTAGTTAAAAGTGGAAAAATTTCTATCGATTAATCTTTGCGTTGATAAAGGCATAGTAGAGTGGGAGGTGAAATCTCATAAACTGTAACCTTTTGGGGCTAAATTGAATTTCTAGCGCACTTGCCAATGAAATCAACGGCTTAGGAAGTAGCTCCTAAGCCGTTTTCATTTTTCTACAAGGTGTGGAAGCAATCTCCAGGTATCTTTCACTGCAAACCCAGTGGTCCTATGGGGTTGCTATTGGACTACTGATCTTGAAATTGTTAAAAATGACCCAAAATATAGAACATTAATGACTTTATTTTTTAAAGGATGCTGATATGAATGTTGCCACCAAAGAAACTCTAGGATTTCAGGCGGAAGTAAAACAACTTCTGCAGCTAATGATTCACTCCTTATATTCCAACAAGGAAATCTTTCTGCGTGAGCTTATCTCTAACGCTTCGGATGCTGCCGATAAATTGCGTTTTGAAGGTATTGCTCATCCCGATTGGTATGGTGATGACCCTGATCTGAAGATTAAGGTGGAAATTGATAAAGCAGCAAGAATTGTAGCAATTTCAGATAATGGAATAGGTATGAGCCGCGAGGAGGTCATCAATAATCTTGGTACTATTGCACGGTCTGGCACTAAAGAGTTTTTCTCGAAACTTTCGGGCGATCAGCAAAAAGATGCTGCTTTGATTGGTCAATTCGGCGTTGGCTTTTATTCGGCCTTTATCGTTGCCGATCGTATTGTTGTAGAAACTCGTCGTGCAGGCTTTCCTGCGTCAGACGGAGTACGTTGGGAATCAGATGGTTCAGGCGAATTTACGATAGAAACGATTGATCGCCCTCAACGGGGAACCTCTATAAAGCTACATTTGCGAGAAGGGGAAGACGACTTCCTTAATAGTTACAAGCTTAAGTCTATTATTCGCAAGTACTCAGATCATATTTCTTTGCCTATTCAGATGTGCAAGGAAGAGTGGGATGATGATAAGAAAGAACAGGTTATCAAAGACGAGCTCGAGAATATTAACCAAACTTCCGCACTATGGACGCGCAATAAGTCTGAAATTACAGAAGAGCAGTACGATGAATTTTACAAACACCTCTCTCATGATTATGAGAGACCGCTGTGCTATTCATTAAATCGAGTAGAAGGCCGAAGTGAATTTACTCAACTCCTCTTTGTGCCATCTCGGGCCCCATTTGACCTTTGGGACCGCAATAAGCGTGGTGGTATTAAGCTTTATGTGAAACGAATTTTTATTATGGATGACGCTGAAAAGCTAATGCCAATGTATCTCCGCTTTGTTACAGGCGTTATTGACTCTGTAGATTTACCTTTAAACGTCTCTCGTGAAATCTTGCAAGAGTCGCGTGATATCAAAGTGATTCGAGAAAGCTCAACTAAGCGCGTTTTGAGTATGCTTGAGGAACTTGCGAATAGTGAAGATGAGATTAAAAAGGGAAAATACCGCACGTTTTGGACTCAATTTGGCCAAGTGATCAAAGAAGGTGTTGGCGAGGATCAAGCTAACCAAGAGCGTATTCTTAAGCTCCTGCGCTTTGCAAGCACACATACCGATTCTGCTGAACAGACAGTGTCTTTGGCTGAATACGTCTCCCGAATGAAGGAAGGTCAGGATAAGATTTACTATGTCACGGGTGAATCTTTTAATGCTGCTAAAAATAGCCCGCACTTAGAGATCTTCCGAAAGAAAGGTGTCGAAGTTCTCTTGCTGTCCGATCGTGTAGATGAGTGGATGCTATCTTTTATCACTGAGTTTGACGGAAAACAATTAGCTTCTGTAGCCAAAGGCGGTTTAGATTTAGGAAGTTTGAGTGATGAGAGCGAAAAGAAAGAGCATGAGGAAACTCAGAAACAGTTTCAAGATTTAGTGGAGCGGATGAAAAAGACTCTAGAAAATAAGGCTAAAGATGTTCGTGTAACATTCCGCCTAACCGATTCGCCAGCCTGCTTAATAGCTGACGAAAACGAGCTTTCTGGTAATTTATTGCGCATGCTCAAAGCTGCCGGTCAAAATGCTCCTGATATGAAGCCAATTTTAGAGATTAATCCAGAGCATCCTTTGTTATCGAAATTGAAAAATGATGACCAAAATTTCGATGATTGGACTAATCTCTTGTTCGATCAGGCTCTTTTGGCAGAGGGCGGTCAGCTAAATGATCCTGCTAGCTTTGTGAGGCGGATGAATCAACTGCTCTTAAATTAAATTGGATATCCAATAATTTCAATAAATTTAAATAAAATTTCCCATATATATTTACGAGGAGACTAGGCGGTGAAGGGTCTACGAATCTATAAATTGATGATCGCAGGTATTGCGATGCTCACTGCTATGGGCGTAACCTTGGGACAGGTATCTGCTTAACCATGAGCAAGCCCCTTAATGAAATACTCTACGCAAATTTGATTTTTATTACCGTCAGGAGACCTAATCTATGCTGTTCTTTTTTATCGCTATGACAAAAACTAAAAAACGAACCTAGTCATATTAATTGGCTGGCCATTGCAACAGTTTAAAAACTTGCCGCCAATCCAATAGAGGTTCCTTGCACATTGAGCCCAAATTGATAGCGAAACACTACTCTTATCCGACTAAATATTGGATCCGATGCGCTTCGGTCGAGCTCAATACCTGTGCCGATGGATGAGAGATTGCTAAAGCCAAGAGTTCCCCGTAAATCCCCTAAGAACTGGGTGTTTGCTACCTCAAATACTGCACGCACCGGCCTGTCTAAAGCCATAAACGGAGTTGGGATTCTACTGCGAGCCCAAAGTGATACGCTTTGTGAATCTGCTGATCCTTGTACCGCTGTAGAGCTGGCAAATGTTTGAATGGCAATATTGGTATAACGAAGTTCAATATCAATTTCTTGATCGGGCTGGTAGTTTTCGTAATCGAGCATGACCGATCCTCCTAGGCCATAGGAGTTCATCCGGCCACTATTAATAAACTGTAAATTAATGTCTCGATTATTGTTGATATAACGTGTGGCAATAGAGGCATCGCTTTCTAAATGCCCAAGCATTACATTGGCAATAGGTCTAAAGCGCAGTTGATCGGTGATTGGAAAATCCCAACCTACTCCGCCAGTCCCTGTAATGCTATTCCAATACATGGGAATATTGACCGAACTATTGCCAATTCCATCGGTAAAGGTTGGGTTGTAGCGATTTAAAGCCACCGTTCCCTCTAAGTAGAGTGGAAAGTTAGCGCTCATTCGATCACCGCCACCGAGTGACGTCATTTGTAAATCCGCCTTATCTCCACTACCGCTGTTAATTTTCAAATTACCAGTTGTGACATCTGGAGTTAATGAATATCCAGTAATAGTCATTAATGCATCAGCTCTTTTCTTAAGATAGTTGGTGCCTGCATCCTGAAGGGGGGTCTGAGCATAGACATATTGGGCAATACCTAATAAGAGTGCGAAAAAAAGAAAAAGACGTTGATTCAGTGAGCTCATGAATGTGGTGGATGAAGAATTTAGATTTCAGACCAATGTTAGAATGTGGCCATTCTACATAGCTCTAGTGATGCTTGGTTCCAGCTTCAAAACCTGGATTGACCACAAATTAGAAATAATGCATAAAACGAAATAATCAATCAAATATTACTCTTATTAAAATAAAGGTCGTGCCAGAGACTTACGATATGACCTCTCAAATAAAGCAAAATCAACCCGATGTATTAATTATCGGCGGTGGAAATGCCGCCCTTTGTGCTGCCTTGATTGCAAGGGAGGTGGGCGCCAACGTTTTGCTTCTAGAGGCCGCTCCTAAAGAGTGGCGCGGCGGTAATTCATCTCATACTCGTAATATTCGCGCGATGCATGATCAACCTGAAGATGTCATGCTGGAGTCCTATTCTGAAGAGGAGTATTGGCAGGATGTGCTTAAGGTAACCGGTGGCTATACCGATGAAAGATTGGCTCGCTATGTTATTCGCGCATCTTCTCAATGTCGTGAGTGGATGCGTCATCATGGAGTTCATTTTCAACCGCCATTATCAGGCACCTTAAATCTCTCTCGCACTAATGCATTTTTCATGGGTGGCGGTAAAGCCTTAGTTAATGCCTACTATAGAAGCGCAGAAAAATTAGGCGTAGAAATTCGTTATGAATCTCCTGTTTCTGCAGTTGAAATCCGAGATGGAAAATTTATATCTGCTTATGTGGGTGACGAACGCATTGAAGCAAAGACTTGCGTCTTGGCTGCAGGTGGTTTTGAATCAAATCGCGAGTGGCTTAAAGAAGCATGGGGAATCAACCAGCATGGGGAATCTCCAGCGGATAATTTCCTAATTCGTGGCACTCGATATAACCAGGGTGTTTTACTGAAGCAGCTTATTTCTCTTGGCGCTGATTCAGTAAGCGATCCAACACAAGCGCATATGGTGGCAATAGATGCACGAGCACCTTTATATGATGGCGGCATCTGCACTCGTATTGATGCAGTTTCCTTTGGGATTGTGGTCAATAAAAATGCACAACGATTTTCGGATGAGGGGGAAGACTTTTGGCCTAAGCGTTATGCATTTTGGGGGAGGTTAGTTGCACAGCAGCCTAGTCAAATTGGCTATTCCATTATTGATTCGAAGGTCTTGGGTCGATTTATGCCGCCTGTATTTCCCGGTGAAAAGGCAGATACTTTAGATGAATTGGCTAATAAACTTGGCTTGGATCCAAAAGAACTAGAACAAACGGTTAAGACGTATAACGCAGCTTGTCGAATAGGTACTTTTGATCACACCATCTTAGATGATTGTCATACCGAAGGTTTAAAGCCAGCCAAAACCCACTGGGCCTTGCCGATAGATACGGGACCATTCTATGGTTATACAGTTCGTCCCGGAGTGACATTTACTTATTTGGGGCTAAAGACAGACGAATCAGCTACCGTTCGTTTTAATGGGGTACCTAGTTCGAATTTATTTGTTGCTGGAGAAATGATGGCTGGCAATGTATTGGGTAGGGGATATGCTGCTGGTATTGGCATGGCGATTGGCACAGCTTTTGGACGCACGGCTGGTAGTGAGGCAGCAAAAGCAGCATTACATCAAAAGGGCAATATTCGTGCAGCAACTTAAATCTTTAATTATGGAAGCCAGCTCATTAGGCTTAAATGCGCCAGAAATTGAGGCAGCTCGCATGCTCACTATCTGTAATGCTTGTCGATACTGTGAAGGGTTTTGCGCGGTTTTTCCAGCAATGACCCGCAGGATAGACTTTTTGGTTGCAGATGTGAATTACATGGCAAATCTTTGTCATAACTGCGGCGCTTGTTTACATGCCTGTCAATATGCTCCGCCACATGAGTTTGGGGTCAATATTCCACGGGTGATGGCGCAAGTGCGTAAGGAAACTTACATTACCTATGCGTGGCCAAAAGCATTTGGCTCTTTATATAAAGCAAATGGGGTGACTGTCGCAATGGCCGTATCCATATCGCTTATTTTGTTTTTGATATTAACGTTAGTAGTAAATGGCACCCTCACTTCTAGATTGCTTGAAGGAAATTTTTATGCCATTTTTTCGCATAACACTCTTATCATTATGTTCGGAGCTGTTTTCGGCTTCTCTGTTCTTGCTTTATTCATTGGCCTAAGAAATTTCTGGAATGGTATTTCCCCAGGTATTGCCTCAGGAGGTGCGCTGGTTGAAGCGTCGCATGATGCTCTAAGCTTGAAGTATCTTGATGGTGGTCATGGGGAAGGTTGTAATAATGAGGATGATGCTTTCACTCTATGGCGTAAGCGGTTTCACCATTTGACTTTCTACGGCTTCATGCTTTGTTTTGCAGCTACTAGCGTTGCGACTTTGTACCATTATTTTCTGAATTTGCATGCTCCATATGCACTGAACAGCTTGCCTGTTATTTTGGGTACGCTCGGCGGTATTGGCTTACTAATTGGACCTGCGGGCTTACTGTATTTGAATATCAATCGAAATTCTGAGCATGGCGATTCCTCTCAAAAGCCCATGGATAGGGCATTTATTGTCCTGCTACTTTTGATTAGCGCTTCTGGATTAATACTTTTAGCTTATCGAGATTCAGTTGCAATGCCTGCTTTATTGGCTATCCATTTAGGTTTTGTTATGGGCTTTTTCTTAACAATGCCATACGGAAAATTTGCACATGGGTTCTATAGAGTTATTGCGCTAATAAAAAACGCAATTGAAAAACGTCAAGCCAATGCACTAGGTCTAAGTGGTGATTAGTTAATTAGGAATCGCGATGAAAATGAAAAATATCCTTACCATTATCTTTGGCGCTGCCGTAGGCTTATTTAGTTGCTCATTGTGTGCTCAAGAATTTCCACCCAAAAAAACCATCACCATGGTTGTTGGCTTTGCGGCAGGAGGTGCTGCTGATACAGCAGCTCGGATCATCTCCAAAAAGCTGGGCGAGAACATTGGAGCAAATGTGGTTATAGATAATCGTGGTGGAGCGGGTGGAAATATTGCGCATCAATTTGCTGCGAATGGACCTACAGACGGAAGCACCATCTTATTTGGTTCAGTTGGTCCGCTCACAATTGCACCGCATATGATGAAGTTGCCTTATGATCCCTTTAAGGATCTTTCGCCAATTTCCATGGGCGTTAATTTCCCAAATATTCTTGTGGTGAACTCTGGGACCGGCATTAAGACATTTGCAGAATATGTTGCATATGCCAAGAAAAACCCCACAAAACTAGAATATGCATCTACCGGACCAGGCTCTGCGTCGCATCTAGCGGGAGAATTATTAGACGAAATGGCGCAAATTGAAACTGTGCATGTACCCTATAAGGGCGGAGCACCAGCGCTACAGGATTTACTGGGGGGGCGTGTTGCAGCATACTTCTCGACCTATAGCACGGCCCAAGCTTATATTGAGAATGGACAGCTGATTCCCTTGGCGGTAACAGGTCCGCAACGACTTAAATCGCTCCCTAAAATTCCAACGATTGCGGAATCTGGGTACCCTGGGTTTAATGCGATCAATTGGTATGCATTTGTGGCTTCATCCAAAGTTCCGGTTCCAATATTGGATCGGTGGAATGTTGAAATTGTAAAAGTATTAAGGTCCCCAGATGTTGTGAAGCAATTAAATGATCATGGACTTACGCCGTTGCCTACGTCGCGTGAAGAGTTGGCAAAATATATGGCCAAGGAATCAGCAACATGGGGTCGCATTATTCAAGAGAGAAAAATAACAGGCGAATAAGGATCTCAAACATCAAATACTTTGAGGATGGACTAAGGAAAAGAGTAACCGAAATCCAAATTTATGGATCCAGCCTAATCCTTGGTGGAACAATCAAGGTCTGGAAGGCATTTTTTGCGTCGTTAAAATAGAATTTGTTTTATCCCGCCTAGTCAGTGCAATAATTGCTCTTGAAGATATTGCTATATCCATGCAATGTAAGTGAGGGCACCATGAAAAAGGCACCAGTCTTCCTCGGCATAAGAGACGCTATTGGTTCTGAAAGAATGGCTTTTCGCTTTTCGCGCCGTCTTTTCATGAAGTACTCTATAAGCAGCATAGTTGTCTCATACTCTGGCTTGAATTTTGCTGCCAAATCGCAAGCGCAGGTAACCTATCCAATCGATAGGGAAGTGAGGACCACGGTAGATCGCATGTTGTCATTTGCGGTGCCCAAATTAGTCAAGATACCTAATTCTGGGGTAGGGCTTGCGCCAACTGAAACTCATCAAGTCGATCAATACGGAAAATATGGATATGGCAACTACGGCTATGGCTCTGGTCTGCCAATTGAGCGACGATTGGATTTAATGCCAAAGGCTTATCAATTTGAGATTGCTGATCGATTGCAGCGCTTAAGTTCCTTTTTCACAATTAGTGATATTCATCTGACAGACAAGCAGGCTGGCAATCAGTTAATTGCAATACAGCAAATAGATCCTGAATTTGGTGCGCCAATGACATCTATTTATTCGCCAACCATGCTAACCACCACCCAAGTGCTTGATGCCGTTATTCAAACAGTTAATGCTTTACATGCTACGCATGCATTTGATTTTGGTTTGTCCTTAGGCGACACTTGCAACTCGACTCAATACAACGAAACTCGGTGGTATTTAGACATTTTAGATGGCAAGGTAATTTATCCCAATACCAGCGGTGATCCCTCTCAAGATGTCATTTCATATCAACAGCCTTTTAAGGCAGCGGGCTTATTGCCTGAAATTCCTTGGTACCAAGTCACTGGTAATCATGATCTATTTATGATTGGGAGCGTGGCGGTTGATGCTGATCCTAGCTTAAAGCTGCGAGATTCCTATACGAGCGATCGTATTTGGGCAATAGGTGATGTGCTAAAACCTATAAAAGACTTTCCATTTTTTCCATGTTTATTTGATACATCAGTTAGCTTAAAGTCTCCTGACTATTACATGGGTACGATTAATGGAGCATCTGAATATGGGGATATTATTAATGCAGGATCTGTTGGTGCTTTTATAAATCCACCATTCAATCCGGCTAATCTTAATCGCCGCTCTCTTACCAAAAAAGAGTGGATTTCTGAATTCTTTAACACCAACTCTTTGCCTAATGGGCATGGGTTTAATTTAGTAGAGCCTCACTATGCGAGAGAAGAGCCAGGATTTTCTTGCTATAGCTTTTTACCAAATCCAAAAGTTCCATTGCGGATGGTTATTTTGGATAACGTGCAAGATCCGCAAGATGGCAGTCATGATATTCATGGCCATGGTTATTTGAGTAAAGTCAGGATTAAGTGGCTTCGCTCGCAGTTGGCATTAGCTAAGAAGCGGCAAGAACTGGTAATCATTGCGGCACATATCCCGCTTGCTGTAGCACCGATTGGTAGTGAGATGGAATGGTGGCAATCATCACGTGATCCTTATGCAAAAATGAATAATGCCATCTCGCTTACCGATTTAATTTCTGAGATCCAGAAAAATAGTCAAGTTCTATGTTGGCTTGCTGGACATCGACATGTGAATGCCATTAAGGCATTTCATGCACCTGCCGGAGCTCCCGCAGAACAAGGTTTTTGGCAGATAGAAACAAGTTCTTTGCATGATTTCCCGCAACAATTCCGTACCTTACAGGTCTATCTCAATAGTGACTACACCATCTCGATAGTGACTGTGAATGTTGATCCAGCAGTACGAGGAGGCACCCCTGCGGAAAGCGGAAGGCGAATGGCAATTGCTGCTCAACAAATAATTCAAAATGATATCAGGCCTAATGCTCCTAATGTTGAACGTGCATTTGGTGTTATTCCCGTTTCCTCAATGGACCCAACGCGAACACAGAATGGTTCAATAGATTCGTCTATTCGATATGGCATTATTCCAGATGTGCCATATAGCGCTTCCTACAATGCTGAATTATTAAAGCCTTTGAGTGCAACCATGGTCAACTCTTTGAAAAAGAAATTTCCAATATGAGGAAGAGTCCTGCTTGTATTGCTAAATTTGGTCCAGTTATTAGCTGGGATGAATCAAAGCGTGTTTTTTCGAGAAGTTTAGTTGCCTTAGCTTGCATATGCGCAGGATCTTTTGCTCTAGCGCAGGCGCCTTCAGATAGTTTGCTCCCAGGACAAAGTCTTGGCCTCTATTTAGGTATAGATCGTATCCCTAATTTGCGAGACCTAGGAGGCTATAAAACCCAAGATAATTATTTGGTCGTTAAGGGCAAAGCTTATCGATCAAATGACTTTTATGGAATGGATGCTAATGATTTGGCCAAATTTAAAGTTCTTAAACTAAAGAATGATTTCGACTTACGGACGCCTGCTGAAATTGTTGAACAGCCCGATACCGTTCCCGTTGGTGTGAAGTACGTTGAGTTAAATGTCATGTCTGGTGATAGCGCATTAATTATCCCTGCCGAGCAAATGAATTCGCTATTAATGAATCCTAAATTAGCGAGCCAACAATTGGGCGGGGTAGAGGGTGTTGAGGCTAGTTTTATCAAGCTGTATCGTGATTTAGTTTCTCTTCGTAGTGCACAAAATTCCTATCGCACATTATTTTTATCATTATCTAACCCATCCAAACTACCAAGCGATTTTCATTGCACGAATGGTAAAGACAGAACCGGCTGGGGTGCTGCAGCTCTACTCACTTTCCTTGGGGTATCTAAAGAAGAAGTTCTTTCTGACTTTCTTCGTAGTAATGAATACTTATTACCGCTACACCAAAACCAAACAGATCAATTTATTGAGGGAGGTGGAGACCCAAGTATTCCGCCAGCTCTCTTTGGCGTAAAGCAAAAGTATCTAGAAGCAGCCTTTGATGAAATGAATTGGCGCTATGGATCAATTGAGAAATACTTTTCGGAGGGTCTGAAAATAAATACTTACCAGCAGCAACAAATTCGGAAAATATATCTGACGAAAAATCAGAAAATGTAGAGAAACAATTAGTTATAGTGGTGGTATACCTGAGCTTGACCATTTTTTTGGATAGCTAATACATCGTAAGCATCTTTCTTGCCTTTATATTCGGGGCCATCCATCCCTGGTGAGCCAATTGGCATTCCCGGAACAGTAAGGCCAGCAATATTAGGTCTTTCTTTTAGAACGCGTACTACATCTCTTGCTGGAACATGGCCTTCAAAAGCGTATCCGTCAATCAAGGCGGTGTGGCATGAGCCATATTGAATACCAATACCGAACTTTTTTCTGGCAGCATCATTTCCATCATTATGAATTTTCCCAACAGCAAATCCATTGCTTGTCATGTGGTTTATCCAGTCATGGCAACAACCGCAGGTGGGGGACTTCCAGATCTCAATTATCGCTAATGGAGCGGCGCCAATTCCGTGTTTAATTGGCAAGAGGGCAAAGAGAAATCCAAGCGATATAGATCGACGTAAGGTGTTTGGGTTGCTCATACTGGTAGTTTATCCATTGTTAGATAGCCTGAATCGATGGAAATAAGATAAAGTCGTATCAGACTTGATTTATCTCAATAGGTCACCATATATATACATATACGCTCAATATAAATGGAGGGAATATGGCACAAATTAACTTAAGCGTTCAAGGGATGACTTGTGGTTCCTGTGTAAAGCATGTGACCAAAGCAATAGAGGCTTTGGTTGGCATAGAGAGTGTGCATGTGGATTTACAGTCTGGACGAGTTCAGGTGCAAAGAACTTCAAATCAGTCAGACGATCTCATTCATGCGTTAGATGAAGAAGGGTACCCTTCTAGCCTTGATTTGGATGAACAGTCCACACCAAAGCTAGAGAAAAAGACTGCTGGAGGATGCGGTGGAGGTAGTTGTTGCTGTGGTTGAGGACAACTTCAAGAGCTAAATGAATCGATGAAGAAGATTGCTGTTACTCTATTTCTAAGTTTTTTGATTGGCATAGCAAATAGTGCGAAACCTCCTGTTATTTCAGTAGAGTCCTCTTATGCTCCGCTAAGTGCATTTCATAGTCATTGCGATGAGTCGATAAATACTTTAAATCATGAGAAATCTGCTACCCCAGAAAAATTTAGTCATGCTCATTATTGTTGCTCTGCTGTAGCAGTCTTTGGTGAACCTATTTCTATTGAGTTATTAGGGTTATCAAGTTTTTACTTGCTTGGTGAGATCTCTAGGCCTGCCTCTAACATCGCTGAGTCGATTTATAAACCGCCCAAACATTATCTTTAATCCATTTTGATTGGATGGCATTCTTTGCCATATTGATAATTTTTGTTTTGGAGAATTCGTAATGAATATGACTCACTATATGCAGTTGTTAGCAGATAACCAGCCTTGGAATCTGCTCATCTTTATGGCTATTCCAGTTGTACTTGCTGAGACCTTGGCAATTACTGAGCTTTATATCCTCTTTACTCGTAAATTCGAAGGTTTTGTTTATCACCTCAATCGGTTTGCTGGCACAACCGTTGGACTTTACTTTATTGGCATCATTGCATATTTAATGACTATCGCAGTGGTACCTATTACTAAAGGCGGTGAATGGAGAACGGCAATTGATGTAATTGCGGTGGGTAGCTACCTCATTAGTGGTTTGCCATTGATTTGGATTGCTCTTCAAGAGTTTGGTTTTGTAAATATAACTTTAGATCAAATGAATAAACTCAAGATCCATGCAATCTGCGTAGCCCTGTTCTTAGTTTTCGGTCACATCGCTATGATTTCTGGAATGTTAGACCCCGCTTTACTTGGCTACAAGGGTTCAGATGCCCATCAAATGAGCGGTAATGCATCTCCCAAACAAATTGAGCAAATGCAAAATAAAATGCCTGCTGAAAAGGGCGAGACAACCATGGGGAATGCAGGTCATAACCACTAGCCAATTAAGTA
>CANBYN010000011.1 GCA_947373615.1 Burkholderiaceae bacterium
CAGCAGCAAGACCCATAACAGCAGATTTACTTGTAGTGGGAGTGCTTAACTTCGGCTCTGATTTAGCTTCAGCCTTTGGTTCCAATCCAGCATCTACCTTTGTATCAGCCTTAGGTTCGTGCGCAGGAACTGGAGTCACTTTTACTACGTCAGCGGGAGCTTCAGGTTTTGATTTTTCCTCTATTTTTGACTTTTCTTCGGGCTTTGTGCCCAAACTTGGAGTTGGCAAGCTGGTCACGATATTGACTGCAATGTCGTTCGTTACTGATTTAGGTTTGTTATCAAGAATCCGAGGGAGCCCAATTACGGCAATTAACACCAAAACGGCTACGCCTATGAGTCGGTGACGCGCTCTTTGTTGCTCAGGATCTTCAGTCAGGGCAAGTTCATCAGCCTCTACGGATCGCTGAAAACTTCGGGGGGTAACCTTTGGGGTGCCTTTTCTAGTGATGCGCCTTGCCCCCACTGAACCTAATTCAAGGTCATCAGCCAGTGTTTTTCGCTTAAAAAAGCTTGGTAAACGAATCATGGGTCAATGCGCCTGGTTGTTTCGATAAGCCATTACGCCGGCAACAGTATAGAAGGATCCGAAGCTGACAATTCTATCACCCTCACCCGCCTGAGATAGCGCTTTTTGATACGCTGCTGCAGGATTTTCAAAGGTATTGATGCCCCCGTCAGACCCATTTTTTGACTTCACGCCCAAAGCCTCAAGCTTCTCAGCGAGATAATTGGCGCTAGCGGCCCTTGGAGTTGGTAAATCTGTGCAAAACCAGAAATCTACTATGCCTAAGAGGGGGTTAATAATGCCTTCAATATCCTTATCAGCCATTGCTCCAAAAATCGCATAGGTATAGGGGTGATAACCCATCTTATCAAGCCCTTGCCCTAAGGTAGCCGCCGCATGGGGGTTGTGAGCTACATCTAAGACCACAGTAGGCTGGCCAGGTAAAACCTGAAAGCGGCCCGGCAGCTCTACCAAAGCAAAGCCATTACGAATATCTTGGGCGCTCACTGGCAAACGCTGGTGCAAAGCCATCAGTGCAGCAATTACAGCCGAAGCATTCAGAATTTGATTGACACCTCGTAATGCGGGGTAACCTAAACCACTAAAGCGCTTTTTACGCCCTGCCCAACCCCACTGCTGTTTATCACCTTGGTAGTTGTAATCACGTCCATGCAACCAAAGGTCGCAACCTAATTTTTCAGCGTAATCAATTAAAGATTGAGGTGGAGCTGGGTCTCCGCAAACTGCAATTTGCCTAGACCGAAAAATACCTGATTTTTCTAAACCAATCGCTTCACGTGAGTTACCTAAGAAATCAGCGTGATCAATGTCAATGCTAGTCACGATGGCGCAATCAGCATCTAGGATATTGACAGCATCAAGACGACCGCCCATTCCTACCTCAAGCACCACCGCATCTAAATTGGATTGAGCAAACAGATGCATGATCACTAAAGTAGTGAATTCAAAATACGTTAAAGTTGGTGCGTCCAGTAAACTCACACGTGCTTTTTCTACTGCAGTAAAATGTTCTAGCAATAGATGATCACTTGCCTCCTCACCATTGACGCGAGCACGCTCATTAAATTTGAGTAAATGGGGTGAGGTATGGCAACCTACGCGATATCCCGATGCCAATAAAATACTCTCGAGATAAGCACAGGTTGAACCTTTACCATTAGTACCAGCAACGGTAATAACTGGGCAATCAAAACGAAGATCAAGCGCAGCTTTAACGCGATTAATGCGCTCTAAACCCATGTCTATACCAACGGGATGCGCAGTTTCGAGGTGGCTGAGCCAAGCCTCTAGGTTGGCAAATAGTATAGGAGATTGGTATGCGGTACTCAAGCGCTTAAACGACTGCGCTACCCGCAATTGCAGGCTCAGGAAGTTTTTGCAGCAATGCTAATAAATGAGCAATCTCTCCACGCATCTGACGACGATCCACAATCATGTCAATGCCACCTTTTTGCATCAAGAATTCAGAACGCTGAAACCCTTCGGGTAACTTCTCACGGACGGTCTGCTCAATCACTCGAGGACCAGCAAAGCCGATCAAGGCTTTTGGCTCTGCCATCACAACGTCGCCCATAAAAGCAAAGCTTGCTGAAATACCACCCATTGTTGGATCTGTTAAAACGCTGATGTAAGGCAAACTTTTTTTAGACAGTAAGGTCAACATTGAGTTGGTCTTAGCCATCTGAAATAGCGATAACAAACTTTCTTGCATACGTGCGCCTCCAGTAGCAGTCACGCAAATGAAGGCGCATTTTTTATCAATCGCTTCTTGTACTCCGCGGGCAAAGCGCTCACCCACTACAGAACCCATCGAGCCACCCATGTATTGAAATTCAAAGCAAGCTGCAACAACAGGAATCATTTCAACCTTGCCGCCCATGACGATGAGCGCCTCAGATTCACCAGAGGCATCATTTGCTTCTTTAATGCGATCCGGATATTTTTTGGAGTCTTTAAATTTCAGCGGATCGGTTGGATAGATATCGGCTCCGATTTCGTATCGCCCCTTAGGGTCTAACAAACTGTCTAAGCGTTGACGTGCGCCAATACGCATGTGATGGCTACATTTTGGGCAAACTGAAAGATTAGCTTCAATGTCAGTGCTGTAAAGAACAGTTTCACAACTAGGGCACTTAACCCATAATCCTTCTGGTACTGATTTACGATTTGCAGGATCAGTATGTTGAATTTGGGGTGGGAGTAATTTATCTATCCAGCTCATTAGTTTTGACTATCCAGTGCGTCGCGAATCTCACGAATGAAGGTTTCAAGCGATTGTACTGCTTGCCCAGGGGGCACATCTTCCAAAAGGCGAATAATCCGGCTGCCAATGACCACAGCATCAGCACTAGCAGATATCGCCTTAGCGCTAGCTGCATCACTAATACCAAAGCCCACGGCAATCGGAATATCGGTTTCTTGACGAATTGTAGGGATGATGCTTGCTACATCTTGGGTATTGAGGTGTGATGCCCCTGTTACCCCACGCATCGATACGTAATAGATATAACCAGAAGCAACTTTGGCGGCCTCTTTTATTCGCTCGTGTGATGAAGTGGGCGCCAATAAGAAAATGGGATCAATACCCGCAACACGCATACGCGCCGCAAAATCAACACACTCTTCTGGCGGGTAATCCACCACCAACACACCGTCTACACCAGCCGCTTTTGCTTCAGTGGCAAAACGCTCGGCCCCCATTTGCTCAACAGGATTGGCATAACCCATGAGTACCACGGGAGTATTAGCATCATCCTTACGAAACTCTTTGACCATTTCTAAGCAACCATGCAAAGTCACGCCATGCGCTAATGCACGCTCGGATGATCTCTGAATTACAGGACCATCAGCCATTGGGTCTGAAAATGGTACACCCAACTCGATCACACTAGAACCGCCACGTACCAATGCATGCATTAACTCAATAGTTAATTTTGGATCAGGGTCACCCGCAGTAATAAAAGGAATTAATCCTTTTTTGCCTGTAGCTTTTAGCTCTTTAAAGAGCGCTGTAATTTTTGACATAAGGATTTCTTACCCTTCAGAACCAGTTGCTTGTGCAACTGTATGCATATCTTTATCACCACGACCAGACAGGTTTATCAAAATAGTTTTGTCTTTAGGCAATGTCTTAGCCAGCTTGCAGGCGTAGGCAATAGCGTGAGAAGACTCAAGGGCTGGAATGATGCCTTCAATACGGCAGCAATCGTGGAAAGCTTGGAGTGCTTCTTCGTCCGTAATAGCTACATAGTCAGCACGACCGGAGTCTTTTAACCATGCATGCTCAGGGCCAACGCCTGGGTAATCCATGCCCGCTGAAACAGAGTGCGTTTCAGAGATCTGACCATTCTCGTCTTGCAATAAATAAGTGCGGTTGCCATGTAACACACCTGGTTTACCGACACACAATGCAGCAGAATGCAGACCACTACCAAGACCATGTCCTGCGGCTTCAACGCCAATCAATTTGACTTCAGGGAAATCAATGTATGGATAAAAGATGCCCATTGCATTAGATCCGCCACCAACACAAGCGAGTACGTAGTCGGGCTGGCGTCCAGTCATCTCAGGCATTTGCACTTTGCACTCTTCACCAATGACGCTTTGGAAATCACGCACCATCATTGGATATGGGTGTGGACCTGCAACGGTACCAATAATGTAGAAAGTGTTATCTACATTGGTTACCCAATCGCGCATCGCCTCATTAAGCGCATCTTTTAATGTTTTGGTGCCCGACTCCACTGGAACCACTTTGGCGCCGAGTAATTTCATGCGAAAGACGTTTTGCGCCTGACGAGCAACGTCAACAGAACCTTGATAGACCGTACAGTCCAAGCCAAAGCGCGCGCAGATAGTAGCTGTAGCTACGCCATGCTGCCCTGCTCCAGTTTCCGCAATGATGCGTGGCTTACCCATTCGTTTTGCCAACATTGCTTGACCAATGACGTTATTAATCTTATGCGCGCCCGTGTGGTTTAAATCTTCACGTTTCAAATAGATCTGCGCACCACCGAGCATTTCGCTCCAGCGTTTAGCGTGATAAACGGGTGATGGTCTACCAACAAAGTGTTTGAGTTCGTAGTGGAACTCTTCGATAAATTCTGGATCATTTTGATATTTTGCATAAGCCTCTTTGAGCTCATCTAGTGCATACATCAATGTCTCAGAAACAAACACACCGCCGTAAGGACCGAAGTGTCCTCGTGCATCTGGCTTGTCGTACATAGCTACCTCTTTTGAATTATCTACAGCAAATTATTGGGATGATGATTTCGCATCTGTCGCGCGCACTGCTTTTACAAAATCAAACATAAGCGCGGAGTCTTTAACACCCCTGCTGCTTTCTACGCCGCTACTGACGTCAACTGCGCAAGGATGTAGGTGTGCAATTGCCTCGCCCACGTTGTGCGTGTTCAATCCACCACTCAAAACGACCCGAGGCGCGTTTTCGCTTACCCATGTCTCTGGAATTCCTTGCCAATCAAAAGGAACGCCTCCGCCACCATATCCCTCAACGAGGGCATCTAGCAGAAAAGCGCTTGCATCCTTGTATTGTAGGGAAAATTCATCGAAAGCGAAGCCTTGCCCTATACGGGCAGCTTTCATCCAAGGCTCCCCATTAGCTAGCTCAGCGCAGCGCTTTGGCGTCTCATCCCCGTGAAATTGCCATAAGGTAATGGAAGTAGCAGCGCGTATAGCTGCAAATTCCTCATCTGTTGGATTTACGACTAGACCGACGGCATCTACCCCTGTGGGGAGTCTAGAAATGAGCTGGGCAGCGATATTAGGGCTTACAGCCCGAACGCTGGGAGGGTAAAAGACAAAGCCGACTGCATCTACACCCGCCAAAACAGCTGAATCAATGTCAGCCGAGGTCTTTAAACCGCAGATTTTGACCCTGGTACGCCCAGGAGAGTATGTCAGTAAGCCCATAAACGGATGATAAGCCCTTGGAATGATTATTTCCCGATGACTGTAGAGGGTAGCCAAGAGTTTTCAAGCCATGGTCCCGGAATCTGAAATTCCTCTGGGTAGGCAATTTTGGCTAAATACAGGCCATCGGCCATGAACGTAGGCGCGGCAACTTGCCTATTTTTAGCTGCGAGCACTTCTGCCATCCACGCTGGCTTTTGCCTACCTTGACCAATTTGCAGAAAACAACCGACCACATTACGAACCATATGGTGCAAAAAGGCATTTCCACGGATTTGAAAATAGAGCCATGGCTCCTCGGAAATAATCTCAATGGAATACATTGTTTTAACTGGTGACTTGCTTTGACACTCCGATGATCGAAATGAGCTGAAATCATGTTCGCCAATTAAATACTCAGTCGCAATTTTCATGGCGTTCACATTAAGCCATTGATTTGGAGGCAGAATTAAATAGCCTGCACGTGAACTTACCATCGGTGAGCGACAAGGGCCTGCATGCAAGGCATAAACATAGGTACGTTCAAATGCTGAAAAGCGCGCACTAAATTCCTGAGGAACACGCTTCGCCCAATTGACTACGATTGATGATGGGAGGAATGTATTCACGCCTCTTACCCAAGAAAAATCTTCTCGCTCTACATTGGTATCAAAATGAACAACTTGGCCTAATGCATGTACGCCAGCATCGGTCCTACCAGCAGTAATCGTTTTGAACGGAAACTCTGCGCTAGCCTGTTCACCAACAAAAGCAGAGATCGCCTTTTCTAATTCATCTTGGACTGTATTATGGTTTACCTGAGTTTGCCACCCAGAATAAGGACTGCCATCGTATTGAAGACCAAGAGCTATACGCATAGTATGGCCTTAGGTATTCCGATGCGAGAGCTCCGACAATAAGCCCTGCGCTTCGATGGTGATTGCTGGGTCCACAGAATTGCTCATTCGCAATACCTCCTCAAGAGATTTTTTGGCCGCAGAAAAATCTTCAATCGTGACATAAGCACGTGCAAGATTTAATTTCACACGAAGCGTATCTGCTAAAGGATTATTTTGTGAGCTAGAAATTACGGCGGAAGGTTCTGTATTCGAAGTATTGCTTGCTGGCTTTGAAAGATCGAGGTCAATTCCCTCAAACAAGGCTTTCGCACGTGCAGGCATTTCAAAGCGAGAACCGGGCGCTACTTTATCAACCCCATCATTGGTCTTTTGTGCACGACTATGAGTAACATTCGAACTAAAGTGAGGGACTTCTGAACGACGCGCATTACGCGCTAATACCCAAAGCAATAAACCTGTTAATGTAATCAATCCAAGTGCCAAAATTGCTGGCCCAAATCCGCCAAGTCCAAAATTATTATCAATGGCTTTTTTCTCCTTAGACTTATTTAGGAGACCTTGCAAATCTGCAATATTCTTTTCTAATTCAGCTACACGCGCTTTGGTTTGCTCAAGCATCTTTTCTTGCGCAACCAATTCTTCTGTATAACGACGCTCTTGCTCATTGCCGCCAGCACTTGAACCTATTCTTAAACGATCTTTTTCTACAGCTTCAGGGGCCTTAATATTGCTAGCCTTTCCATTTCCACCTTTGGAACCCTTATCACCTTGCTCTGCGTGCCACTGCTCATTAGCCTCTGCAATAAATTGATTGGCTTCGGTAGGACTAATCGAGCGCAGTAATGCCTGGCTTGGTTTATTGAGTTCAGCACCTGCTGCCAGGCGATTAATGCTGCCACTAGCAAATGCATCGGGATTAGCTTTGTATAAGGCCATCATGGTTTGATCTAAAGTAGCGCCTTCTAATTGCGGCGCCATGACAGCAGCTATCTCGGACAAGGTCTGGCCCGGCTTAACCAGAATCTTTTGCACATCACCTAATAACAAGGTAAATGTTTTAGTTAGGCTGCCACTAGACCAAGAGAGGTTGACCAAGATATCTAAGAACGGATCGTCAGTCATTGGAACTGAATTGACAGTTTCAACCAAGACCATTAACTTTTCTTGACGATTGCGATACACCATTGCTTGAGGATTGAGCTCAAGAATCTTTTGTGAAATCCCAAGACGCTCATAAGCAGCTTTACCTGGTATTGCTACATTAAGACTGGATAACAAATTTTGCTCATCAGCGCCTAAGCGAATAGGAATTTCTACACGCAAAGGCTCTCCAGGACGAGATTGCAACAGTGGGGCGCCTAATGAGACGGCCCCTACCGAGCAGGACCAACTAAGCAATACTAAGCAAAGTACTTTTAAAAAGCTCTTATGGCCATAGCGAGACATCAGAATGGTTATTTCTCGAGCAAGATTCTAAGCATGCGGCGCAACGGCTCAGCGGCACCCCATAGAAGCTGATCACCGACAGTAAATGCGCCTAAGTACTCTGGACCCATCGCCAATTTATGCAAACGGCCAATTGGTACAGACAAAGTTCCACTCACTGCTACAGGAGACAAATCACGTTCAGTAGTTTCGCGATCGTTGGGAACTACTTTCACCCATTGGTTATCGTTGGCCAAAATTTCTTCAATTTCTTTAAGTGGGATATTTTTCTTCAACTTCACTGTCAGACCTTGTGAGTGGCAACGCATTGCACCAATACGCACGCATAATCCATCAACCGGAATGCTGCCTGAAGTGCGGAATGCTGGACGACCCAAGATCTTATTGAACTCAGCGCCACCCTTCCATTCTTCTTTGGTTTGACCATTTTCAACAGGAACATCAATCCAAGGAATCAAGCTTCCAGCCAAAGCGGTATTACGGAAGTTTTTCTTTGGAAAATCTGGTGAGCGCAGTGTTTGAGTGACTTTGCGATCGATATCCAAAATCCATGAAGAAGGGTCTGCCAATTCTGTGGCAACGCTATCATGCAAAGCACCCATTTGCAGTAGCAATTCACGCATATTCTGCGCACCAGCACCTGAAGCTGCTTGATAAGTCATGGCGCTAATCCACTCAACCAAATCAGCCTTAACCAAACCACCCATCGCCATCATCATCAAGCTAACAGTGCAGTTGCTGCCGATCCAGTTCTTACCCCCAGCAACTAAAGCTTTATCAATCACAGGACGGTTTACTGGATCTAAGATCAAGACCGTATCGTCCTTCATACGCAATGCGCTAGCAGCATCAATCCAATGACCATTCCAACCTGCGGCACGCAGTTTAGGGAAAATCTCATTTGTGTAGTCGCCACCCTGACATGTCAAGATGATCTCGCAACGTGAAAGTGCTTTAACGTCATTCGCATCTTGCAAAGTACATTCAGTCTTTGTGACCTTTTGACCATTAATCAGCGGAACTTCACCACCAGCTTGGCTAGTGCTAAAAAAAACTGGTTCAATGAGATCGAAATCTTTTTCGGCTAACATTCTCTCCATGAGAACGCTACCAACCATGCCGCGCCAGCCAACTAAACCTACTAAAGGTGTTTTTGTATTTGCCATGATTTAACTATCTAGTGAATTTATTTTCTATTGTGCTGCTGAGTTTGAATTCGTACTTTGCTTCTCTAAATTTTTTATGCAAGTGCAGCTACTACTGCATCACCCATTTGCACGGTAGTTACCTTCTTAGTACCCTCCGTGTATATATCAGCAGTACGCAAACCCTGCGCTAATACTTTTTGCACTGCCTTCTCAATACGATCTGCTTCTGCGGGCATTCCCAAGGAATAGCGCAACATCATTGCGGCAGACAAAATCGTTGCCAAAGGATTGGCGATACCTTTGCCTGCAATATCAGGCGCTGAACCATGACTTGGCTCATACAAGCCTTTATTATTCTTATCCAGTGAAGCAGATGGCAACATACCAATAGACCCAGTCAACATGGCTGCCTCATCAGACAGAATGTCCCCAAATAAATTACCGGTAACTACGACGTCAAATGCCTTAGGGGCTTTAACCAATTGCATTGCTGCGTTATCAACATACATATGGGATAACTCAACATCTGGATAATCTTTAGAGATACGGATCATGACCTCACGCCAGAGCTGTGAGGTTTCCAATACGTTGGCTTTATCAACACTACAAACCTTTTTACCACGCTTACGAGCTGCTTCAAAAGCAACATGACCAATACGCTCTACTTCAGGCTCGCTGTAATGCATGGTGTCAAAACCTTCACGCGCACCCTTGAATAAAGGCAACTCTGAAGCACGAATACCACGCGGTTGACCAAAGTAAATATCGCCATTGAGTTCACGCACAATCAAAATATCCAAGCCACCAATGATTTCTGGTTTGAGACTGGATGCTGCAGTGAGCTCTGGATAGCAGATTGCTGGGCGGAAATTGGCAAATAACTCCAAATGTTTACGTAAACCGAGAATTGCCTGCTCTGGACGAAGCTCACGAGCCAGCGTGTCGTACTTCCAATCACCGACCGCTCCGAACAAGATCGCATCTGCTTTTTTGGCTAGCTCCAAAGTAGCTGGTGGCAATGGATGGCCAGCCACATCATAAGCAGCACCACCTACGGGAGCTTCCTCTAAATCAAACCTAGGGCCGAGTGCATTGAGAACTCGAACAGCTTGAGCAACGATTTCCGGACCAATCCCATCGCCCGGGAGAACTGCAATATTCATGAAAGGCCTTTAACTCTACAAAATTACGGCAATTGTGTCGCAAGCCAAGGCATCTTCAAAATGCGCTCAGCTTCATAAGCCTTAATTTTATCTGCATGTTGCAGAGTTAAGCCAATATCATCTAATCCATTAAGAAGGCAATATTTCCTAAATGGGGCTACTTCAAAGCTATAGAAAGTGCCATCTGGGGTAATAACTTGCTGAGCTTCGAGGTCTATCGTCAACTGATAGCCGCTAAATGCAAGGGTTTCATTAAACAAATGATCAACCTGCATTTCGGTCAAAACAATAGGTAAAACGCCATTTTTGAAGCAGTTATTATAAAAAATATCAGCAAAACTAGGGGCAATAACAGCTCTAAAGCCATATTGATCAAGCGCCCAAGGAGCATGCTCACGAGAGCTGCCACAACCGAAGTTCTTACGAGCCAACAGAACACCGGCGCCTTTGTAGCGCGCCTGATTTAGAACAAAATCTGGATTTAGTGGGCGAGTACTGCAATCCTGGCCAGGTTCGCCATGATCAAGGTAGCGCCATTCATCAAAAAGATTTTGACCAAACCCTGTCTTTTTGATCGACTTGAGAAACTGCTTAGGAATGATGGCATCGGTGTCCACGTTCTCGCGATTAAGCGGAGCAACTAAACCTTTGTATACCGTAAATTTATCCATGATTCCAACTTTAACTTTTAATAATTACTTCACAGGCGTAACGACAACGTCCTTACCCTTGGTTTGAGACTGATTATTTTGAGTAGTGCTAGAGCCACCACCCATTGAAGTACCCATATTTTGCAAATCTTTACCCACGCCCTCCATTGTGCTGCTGCAGGCAGAAATAATAATGCCAGCGATTGCAACAAGGGTGAGTATAGAAATTAAGGATGAGGATTTACGCACGGTATCGCCTTTATGAAATCTTACGAACGTCAACAAAATGACCTTCGATTGCTGCAGCCGCAGCCATGGCAGGACTAACCAAATGGGTTCTTCCACCATTGCCTTGACGACCCTCAAAGTTTCGATTGGATGTGGAGGCGCAACGCTCGCCTGGCTCTAAACGATCGGCGTTCATTGCCAAACACATAGAGCAACCAGGCTCACGCCACTCAAAGCCAGCAGCTTTAAAAATTCGATCCAAACCTTCGCGTTCTGCTTGAGCTTTAACCAATCCAGATCCAGGAACTACCATTGCTAACTTCACATTAGAGGCTACCCTCTTACCTAAGCGATCAACTACCTTTGCAGCCGCACGAATATCTTCAATCCGACTATTAGTGCATGAGCCAATAAATACTTTATCTATGAAAATGCTGCTCAATGGCGTATTGGGAATCAAATTCATATATTCCAATGCGCGTTCAATTGCGGAGCGTTTATTGGGGTCGCGTTCTTTTTCTGGATCAGGCACTCGCTCACTAATTGCGAGAACCATTTCAGGGGAAGTACCCCAAGTCACTTGAGGAGCGATTTCTTCCGCACGCAATTCCACCACAGCATCAAATTGAGCATCGGAATCTGAATTCAAAGTTCTCCAATACTGCAGGGCTTGCAACATTGCAAGACCTTTGGGGGCATATGGACGACCTTGAATATACTCAATAGTGGTTTCATCAACAGCTACTAAACCGGCGCGAGCGCCAGCCTCAATCGCCATATTGCAGAGGGTCATGCGACCTTCCATTGTGAGATTGCGAATGGCTTCACCCGCAAACTCAATGGTGTAACCCGTGCCGCCAGCAGTACCAATCTTGCCTATCACCGCCAATACGATATCTTTAGCAGTAGAGCCAGGCTGTAGGCGACCATCTACGCGGACCAACATATTCTTGCTCTTTTTCATGAGCAAGGTTTGTGTGGCTAGAACATGCTCTACCTCAGATGTACCAATACCAAAAGCTAAGGCGCCAAACGCACCATGAGTACTAGTGTGAGAGTCACCGCAGACAACAGTCATGCCAGGCAATGTAGCACCCTGCTCAGGCCCAATCACATGAACAATCCCTTGGCGGGAATCATTCATTTTGTATTGAGTAATACCAAAGGCATCACAGTTCTGATCCAAAGTATCTACTTGCAACTTGGAAATAGGATCAGCAATGCCTTCAGATCGATCTGTAGTTGGAACGTTGTGATCAGAAACAGCAAGGTTTGCCGAAATACGCCAAACCGGACGGCCAGCCAAATTCAGGCCTTCAAATGCCTGAGGACTGGTTACCTCGTGTAGCAATTGACGGTCGATATAAATCGTGGCTGTGCCATCTTCTTCAGAGTAGACAACGTGGTCATCCCACAATTTGTCATAAAGCGTACGAGACATGAGAGACCTTAATAAACCTTATTTACGAACTGAAATGTTAGGGACTTTGCGCGATGTTTCGCCAACATACAACTGACGTGGACGTCCGATCTTGTACTCAGGATCAGTAATCATTTCTTCCCACTGAGCAATCCAACCCACTGTTCTTGCTAAGGCAAAAATACAGGTAAACATTTCTGTTGGGATACCAAGAGCGCGTTGCACGATTCCAGAGTAGAAGTCTACGTTTGGATAGAGCTTGCGGCTAACAAAATAGTCGTCTTCCAAAGCAATCTTCTCAAGAGTCATTGCCAATTTGAACAATGGGTCATCTTGCAGACCGAGTTCATTTAATACTTCGTAACAAGTCTCGCGCATCAATTTTGCACGAGGGTCAAAGTTTTTGTAAACACGGTGACCAAAGCCCATCAAGCGAACGCTAGAGTTCTTATCTTTTACTTGAGCAATGAATTCGTGAATCTTTTCTACGCCACCTTGAGCTTGAATCTCATTTAACATCTGCAAGCAAGCTTCATTTGCGCCACCGTGAGCTGGACCCCACAGGCAAGCAATACCAGCAGAGACCGCGGCAAACGGGTTGGTACCGGAAGAGCCACATAGACGTACGGTAGATGTAGAAGCATTCTGTTCATGATCAGCATGCAATGTGAAGATGCGATCCAAAGCGCGGACCAATACTGGGTTTACTTTGTACTCTTCACATGGGGTTGCAAACATCATGCGCATAAAATTAGCGGTGTATGACAAAGAATTATCAGGATAGATAAATGGTTGTCCTACAGAATATTTGTAAGCCATTGCAACTAATGTTGGCATCTTCGCAATTAAACGAATTTGCGCTACTTCACGTGCTTTAGGTTGGCTGTAATCAATCTCATCATGGTAGAACGCAGCCATTGCGCCAACCAAACCAGTCAACACTGACATAGGGTGTGCATCACGACGGAAGCCACGCAAGAAGAATTGCATTTGCTCATGAACCATGGTGTGGTGCATGACCATTTCTTCGAAAGATTTTTTCTCTGTAGCGTTTGGTAACTCACCATTGATCAAGAGATAGCAAACCTCTAAGAAGTCACAGTTATGTGCTAAGTCTTCAATTGGATAGCCCCGATAAAGCAACTCACCCTTGTCGCCATCAATATAAGTGATTTTGCTATTGCATGAAGCAGTAGACAGAAAGCCTGAATCATAAGTGAACTTACCAGTCTGACCGTAGAGCTTACGAATGTCGATTACGTCAGGACCAACAGTCCCTTTATAAATTGGCAGATCAATATCTGGAGTGCCGTCCGAAAACGAGAGCTTTGCCTTGATGTCCGATTCAATCATTTCTAATCCTTAGTCATTCAAATTGATGATTAATACACTATTCGATTACATGCTTTTGCTAATACTGCACCAAAATGCTGATTTACTTCTCTCTCAGCCTTTGTAACAACGCTTTAAAGGAATCAGTTTGCAACTCCTTCTCCAGTGCAGACACAGAATCCTTACGACCGATCAAAAGATCCATTAAATCGTTGTCTTCTAGGGCCAACAACTGGCTTAAAACTTTTCCATCTTCTGCGCTTAACTGAGTGCCATGGCGCTCAAAGAAACGTCGCAGAATTAAATCATTCTCCAGCAAACCCCTTCGGGCATCGCTTTTTAAACGATATAACTCTGCATTGCTGAGGGTCATACTGCCCTACGGACCATCAATTCCTTAATCTTGCCAATTGCCTTAGTAGGGTTCAAATGCTTAGGACATACATCCACGCAATTCATAATCGTATGGCAACGGAACAAGCGGTACGGATCCTCTAAATTATCCAAACGACGGGCAGTATCTTCGTCACGACTATCGGCAATAAAGCGATAAGCCTGTAACAAACCAGCCGGGCCTACGAACTTATCTGGATTCCACCAGAAAGATGGGCATGAAGTTGAGCATGAAGCACACAATATGCACTCATACAAACCGTTCAACTCTTCGCGCTCTTCAGGGCTCTGGAGACGCTCTTTTTCAGGAGGCGGGTTATCGTTTACCAAATAAGGCTTGATCGATAAATATTGTTTGAAGAACAAGGTCATGTCGACGATTAAGTCGCGCACTACTGGCAAGCCAGGCAATGGGCGCAATGTGATGACCTTAGGTAAAGTCAACATATTGGTCAAACAGGCCAAACCATTTTTACCGTTAATGTTCATGGCATCTGAACCGCACACACCCTCACGGCATGAACGACGATAAGAAATCGTTTCATCTTGCTTCTTCAAAGAAATCAATGCGTCCAACAACATACGCTCGCCAGTAAGCTCTAACTCATAACGTTGCATGCGCGGAGCTGCATCGACATCTGGATCGTAGCGGTAAATTTCAAATATACGAATATCACTCATTTTTATTTCTTTTCGCTTAGAAAGTACGTTCTTTAGGAGGGAAGGACTCAACAGTTAAGGGCTGCAATACAACCGGCTTGTAAGACAGCTGATTGCCTTCGCTATACCAAAGCGTGTGCTTCATCCAGTTTTCATCGTCGCGCTCTTGATGATCATCATGCGAGTGTGCGCCACGACTTTCTTTACGAGCTGCCGCAGAAATCATGGTCGCGTTTGCAGTCTCAACCAAGTTAGCCACTTCCAATGCCTCAATACGAGCTGTATTGAAAATTTCAGACTTATCCTTAAGCCATAAGTGTTTAGCACGCTCAGTCAGTTTGGCCATTTGACGTACACCCTCATCCATCAACTCTTGATTGCGGAATACGCCAGCATACTTTTGCATGCACTTACGAATGTCGTTGGCAATATCTTGCGCGTACTCACCAGAGGTAGAGTTGTCAAGCGCAGCAATACGAGCCAATGTTTGCTCCCCAGCATTTGCAGGCAATGGTTTGAACGCTTGATTCTTCAGGCCTAAACCAACGATATGGTTACCTGCTGCGCGACCAAACACCAAAAGGTCAAGCAATGAGTTCGTGCCCAATCGGTTTGCTCCGTGCACAGATACACATGAGCACTCTCCAATTGCATACAAGCCATTCACGATTTCATTGTGAATGCCATTTGCTGGAACAACAACCTGACCATTGATGTTCGTAGGAATTCCACCCATCTGATAGTGAATGGTTGGCACTACTGGGATTGGCTCTTTGGTGACATCAACGTTAGCAAAGTTAATACCGATTTCATAAACAGAAGGCAAACGCTTCATGATGGTTTCGGCACCAATGTGAGTCAAATCCAGTACTACATAATCACCATTAGGCCCGCAACCGCGCCCCTCTTTAATTTCTTGATCCATACAGCGGGACACGAAATCGCGTGGAGCTAAATCTTTATAGGTTGGCGCATAACGCTCCATGAAACGCTCGCCATCTTTATTGCGCAAGATACCGCCTTCACCACGGCAACCTTCTGTCAACAACACGCCCGCACCAGCTACGCCAGTTGGGTGGAATTGCCAGAACTCCATATCTTCCAAAGGAATACCTGCACGCGCTGCAAGACCCATACCGTCACCGGTATTAATAAATGCATTTGTAGATGCGTCCCAGATACGGCCAGCACCACCGGTTGCCATGAGAACTACTTTGGCTTCGAGGATGTAAACCTGACCCGTTTCCATTTCAAGGGCCGTGACACCAACCACATCACCCGAATCATCGCGAATCAAATCAAGCGCCAACCATTCAACAAAGAAATTAGTTTTTGCGCGAACGTTACGTTGATACAAAGTGTGCAACATCGCATGACCAGTTCGGTCAGCAGCGGCACAAGCGCGCTGTACTGGCTTTTCGCCATAGTTTGCGGTATGGCCGCCAAATGGACGCTGATAAATTGTACCGTCAGGATTTCGGTCAAAAGGCATCCCGAAATGCTCTAGCTCATAAACTGCTTTTGGAGCTTCGCGACACATAAACTCAATCACGTCTTGATCGCCCAACCAGTCAGAACCTTTGATGGTGTCGTAAAAGTGATAGTGCCAATTGTCTTCACTCATATTACCCAATGAAGCACCGATACCACCTTGAGCAGCAACCGTATGGGAACGAGTTGGGAACACTTTAGTAAGTACAGCAACATTCAATCCGGCCTCAGCCAACTGCAATGATGCACGCATACCTGAGCCACCTGCTCCAACAA
>CANBYN010000012.1 GCA_947373615.1 Burkholderiaceae bacterium
TACATCATTCAAAGGAATAGTCTCATCCAACTCACCATGAATCAAAATAGTATCCATAGGCACGTTAGCAAGCGTCCATTTACCTGCAGCGCTTCCCACCATGACCAAGCGCTCAGCAGGTCGTCCTAACTCAGCCAGCCTTTGCACCAAATGGCTACCCACAAAACTACCAAATGAGAAGCCTGAGACAACTAATGGCAAAGTATTGGCCCCTGCAACCCAAGAATGGTTGGCGGTAACTTCAAACTGACCCCAACTTGAAGGCGTCCGCATCCAATCTGCAATGTGAAGCAAGTCATCTAACTCGCCCATACCATCATTATGAACGCCAACTGTACCACCTACCCCGCGAAAGTTAGGACGTATACTTACATAACCTAATTGGTTAAAAGCGCGAGCCATTGTCTGGGCTACTTTGTTATCCATCGTTCCACCCATCAGCGGATGCGGATGAGCAACTAAGGCTAAACCACGCACTCTAAATGTAGGATCGGTTTTTAATTCATCAGGAAGATCGATTGACATCTCGATTAAACCAACGATACCTTCAATATGAATTACTTTTGTACGGCTATTCATGGAAAACTTTCAACAATAACGAATGACTAAATCTGATAATTAGGCTAACTGTAGGCGCGCTACAGGGCGCCCTTGAATTAAATGAGATTGGATAATTTCTTCTACATCCTCGTTATCTACAAAGGTATACCAAATACCCTCTGGATAAACCACCATTACTGGCCCGTTCTCACAGTGATCTAAGCAGCCCGCTTTATTTACTCGAATCTTTCCTGGCCCGGCAAGGCCAAGTTCTTTAACTCGATTTTTTGCATACTCAAATAATGCAAATGCATTATGACGCTCACAACAGTCTTCGCCATTACTGCGTTGATTTAAACAAAAAAATAGGTGGTGTGAAAAACTCATAGAAAAATTATATTCATCAATACTTTGTTTTAAATTGAATAGCGCTGCGGATTAGCCAAATCGTTGCTATAGGTAACCATACTACTGAAACCCACTGCATTAAATCATTAAAGTGCAATAAACGTCCTTGATGCCAATGCCGCAGGGTCATTATGAAATAAGGATTATTGGGTAATAAGTTAATCGCAATGGTAGCGCTAATTAAACAAATCAATGCCAACCAAAATTTCATCCGCAAATTCATTTTTAAAGCCCATCTTAATACGATGCTGGCTAACAGCATTCCCCATACGGCACCGTCGGTAAGCCATATCAAACTAAATTCCCCGCCAAACTGAAGGGCCGTAAATAAGGTCTTGATCGTCAGAGTTATGCAAAGCAAGCCATTGATGATGCGCCACTGCGGTGCTTTAGGCCTCAATCCCAAAGAAAGCAGTAAAGCTTCGCCCACCCAACATAAGGCAGTAATGCCTGTTTCTTGGGCTACTTGATTAATCACAGTTGTGCCCCAATCAATTTCTCCAAAAATGGCGTGTCCCCATACACCGGTCCCAAGCCATGAACTTTGTGGATAAATTTGCGACCAGGGAAACAATAAGAACAGGGCACACGCCCCACCATTCAATCCAAACCATTGGTCAAAGCGACGACGAATCGCACTGCCCGATAGCCATTGAGGCCCTAATGGGATTGCCAACAAGCCCCCTAGCATCCCTCCAAAAATATTTGCCCACCAATCCATTGGACTAGGGATGCGGGTCGGCAACCACGATTGCAGGGTTTCAACACTACAGGCCAGCACGGCGCTTAAGGCAATAGCCATTCCCAATGCCACGAAATTGCGCCAACGAGGATATGCGGCAAAAACTAGCAAGAAGCCAAACGGAATATAAGCGAGGATATTGACTGAAATATCAAAAAGAGTAATAAAGCGTGGTAGAGGGGCATCAATCCAGGCCCAAGCTGTAATGCCATTCTGGAAGTCAAAATCGAATGGATTTAGACTTACATACACAATCAACAGCGCATAGCTCAAACTCATTGCCCTAGCCAAAGGCATAGCCTGAAGCGGCCATACAAATTTACGGGGGCGCTGATCTTTTTGATGCATTCTACAATTCTAGGTCAGACCTTTCTACAATGGCAAAATGACTGTTAATTGCATCCTAGAGCGTGTTACCGAAACAAAATCAACAAACGATGATCTTTTAGAACGTTGGCGATCTGGACAGCTTACTAATCCGGTAGCCCGAATTGCCCGCAAGCAAACTGCAGGCAAAGGCAGAGCCGGTCGCACCTGGTTAGCCACTCCAGAGAGCTCAATTTGCTTTTCCCTGGCATTCCCATTTGAAAGAACTCCGGCGGAACTGAGCGGTCTTAGTCTACTGGTTGGGCTCGCAGTAATTTCAGGAATTGCCCAAGCAATTGAACTGAGTGAAGATAGTCTTTACAAAACAGGTCTTCGTCTTAAGTGGCCTAACGACTTATTATTAAATAATGCAAAACTAGGCGGCATTCTAATTGAAGGTGGGCAAGCCAAATCCACTGAACCTTCTTGGATGGTTATTGGTGTTGGGCTCAATTTGCGCAACTGCGATTCTATTGTTTCAAGATTAGCGAACGGTCAAAAAGTTGGGTCCATTGATCAAATCATTTCAGAATCCAAAAACCTTCCTGACGCCGAGTATCTCTGGTTAAAGCTCATTACCTCTTTTGAACATTACCTCAAACAATTTGATGAATATGGATTTGAGTTCTACCAAGAAGATTGGAAAAAGTGGGACGCCTACCAGAATCAATCTGTGTGCATCTCTACTGCAACTGGGGATCCACTTTATGGAATTGCTAAAGGTGTCGATAAAACTGGTGCACTGATATTGCAGCAGGGGCATAAAACGATTCTAATTCATGCTGGTGATGTTTCATTACGAGCCCAATCATGAGCCTATATTTACTCTTTGATGTTGGCAATACCCGTCTTAAATGGGCGGCAGTGGAGTCCACCCAACTACCGTCAGATCGCCAAAAAAACATGTGGGTTTATTCAGGCTCCATCAGCAGCAAATCCCTGAAGTCAATAGATCATAGACTTGAGCTTGCAGATTACATTGCCAAGACATTGCCTAAACCAGACGCTATTGCATTTAGCTGTGTGGCAGGCAAGGATGCCATAGATAATCTCAAATCACTTTTTCCGCAATGGAGTGAAATTCCCTGGAAACAATTAAGCGGAGACAGTCCCTACGAAGGCTTGCGCACTCTTTATCAAGATCCTAGCAAGCTTGGTGCCGATCGTTGGGCAGCCATTATTGGCGCATATGTCTTATCAAAAAATAACACTTTGATAGTGAATGCCGGCACTGCTACTACCATTGATTTACTTGGCTCTAATGGGGTGCACTATGGTGGCTGGATTTTGCCTGGCCTTTGTCTAATGCATGCCAGTTTAGAAAGCAATACCGCTCAGTTGCCTTTGGCTGTTCGAAGCCAAAATGATGGTTTTGGCATCTGCACGAACGACGCCATCATTGGAGGTTGCGATGCTGCGCAAATTGGTGCAATCCAGTTTGCTACGCAGAAAGCAAAGACGATAAATCATCCCGTTGAAAGAGTCTGGCTAGATGGCGGTAACGCCAAGATTCTACACATGGAGATGGACAAATCTTCAGCATTGAATGCGCCAATGATAGAAGTGGCTGAAGGTCTAGTACTTCGAGGAATTTGGGCGTGGTTGCTACAAAATCTTTAAGCCCGAATTTTTCCCAGCAAGCTAGTGGTGGAGCGTTCATAAATAAATGGAATAGCAACTGCTTTCCCACCCCATGTTTTGACTAAATTTGTTTCAGCCAGGGTATCGATTTCATAATCGCCGCCCTTGACATAAATATCGGGATGAACCTTATCAATTAGATTTACCGGGGTTTGCTCTGTAAACAAAATTGTCATATCTACACTTTCAAGTGCCGCCAATAAAGCTTGTCGGTCAGCTTCAGAATTAATAGGTCTGTCATCCCCTTTGCCCAACATTTTGACTGAGGCATCTGAGTTAACGCCAACTACCAAACTAGCTCCTAATGCCCTAGCCTGGGCTAAATAACTAGCGTGGCCACGATGCAGAATGTCAAACACCCCATTAGTAAAAACCAATGGCCTAGGAAGCTTCGCAATTCGAGCAGAAAGCTGATCTAATGGGCAAATTTTTGATTCAAAAGAAGGGGATGGCAAAGAGCTCATGACTCAATATTAATGGCATTGCTTGCCGCCCTGTGATATTGCCCAGAATGTCTTAGACTTAGACACTCCGAACACCATAAAGAAGGTGCGTTATGTCCCGCTCAGTGACTACTTGGCTTTTTACCCTCATCTCGCTATTACTAGGCGCTCAAACAGCTATTGCTGCCACAAGTTGTAGCCCCCTGCTTTCGCATACCTTCCCTCGATTGCAAGATGAATCGCCGCAGAACCTCTGTCAATATCAAGGAAAGGTCATCCTTGTAGTCAATACTGCGAGCTTTTGTGGATTTACAAGCCAATATGAAGGCCTTGAGACAATTTATGCCAAATACAAAGACCAGGGCTTTGTAGTACTTGGCTTCCCATCGAACGACTTTGGGCAGCAAGAGCCAGGAAGTAATAAAGAAATTGCAGACTTTTGCAAAAATACCTATGACGTGAAATTTCCGATGTTTGCCAAAAGCTCAGTTTCAGGAAGCAATCCTAATCCCCTCTTCAAGATGTTGATTACCAAAACAGGCACAACGCCCAAATGGAATTTCTATAAATACTTAATTGATCGCAATGGTAATGTTATCGACTCCTATGGCAGCGTGACTAAACCGACAAGCGCCAGCATTACCGGCAATATTGAAAAACTCTTAGGTGAAAAAGCTCAGTGAGTAAGAAACGTATCGCCATTGTTGGAGCCGGCATCTCTGGTCTCGGTTGCGCTTACGCTCTTCGACAGCATCCTGAGTTTGATATCACCATATATGAGGGCGGGGATCATATTGGAGGTCACAGCAATACCGTTGACTTTAATCGCACAATTGGCGGCGTATCCATTACGCACGGAATTGATACAGGATTTTTAGTATTTAATCGTAAGACCTATCCCCGCTTGGTACGACTCTTTGAAGAAATTCAAGCGCCAGTATCTCCTTCCGAAATGTCTTTCTCTGTCTCGATTGACGCTTCTGAGAAAACCAAATCCTCAACCAAAATTGAATGGGCTGGTAATGACATCAATTCTTTTTTTGGGCAACGATCGAATCTTCTATCGCCGTCATTTTGGAGAATGGCCTATGACATCCTGCGCTTTAACCGACTCGCTACTAAACTAGCAATTGCGCAAATCAACTCAGGGCATCACTATAAAGAACCTGATGAATCGATTGCTCACTTTCTGGATCGCAATCATTTTAGTCAAAGCTTTAGAGAAAATTATTTCCTCCCAATGATTGGTGCTATTTGGTCTTGTGCAGTGGAGCAAATGCTGGAATTTCCTATTCAGACCATGGTGCGTTTTTGTCATAATCATGGCTTATTACAAATTCAAAATCGTCCTCAATGGCTCACTATCAATGGCGGCTCAAGAGAATACGTTAAACGGATAGTAGCCGCATTAGAAAGCCATGGAGTTAGTATCAGGCGCGAAGCCGTTATGCGCGTCAATACAAACTCAGATACCAAAGGCCAAGTGGAGCTCGTGAGTCAAGCTGGTTCAGAATGGTTTGATGAGGTCGTGATGGCTTGTCATAGCGACCAAACCCTAGACATAGTACATGGCATCAATCAAGAAACTAGAAGCATTCTGGCATCGATTCCATACCAAAAAAATCGTGCCATTTTACATACAGATGCTCGCTTTTTACCAGAAGAAAAGCGTTGCTGGGCTGCCTGGAATTACACCGCTAAATCAGGTGCCAAGCCTTCTTCAAAACAGCACGTTAGTGTGAACTACTTAATTAATCGCTTGCAACCTTTACCAAAGCAATTACAAAATATTCAGATCATTGTCAGTCTTAACCCATCAACTGAGCCAGATCAAAAACTAATACATCAAGAAATCCACTATTCGCATCCAGTCTTTGATCAGACTGCAATTCAAGCGCAAAAAGAGTTGCCTTTGATTCAAGGCACATCATCCATTTGGTATTGCGGTGCCTGGACAGGATTTGGCTTTCACGAAGATGGTTTGCGGTCGGGAGAACTGGTAGCAGAAGCTTTAATTGAGAGCATCCACTCTCCAGTTAAATTCAATCCAAAACAAGATGCGTAATAAATGAATCGGCCGAAGATCAATTTTGGAGTGGTAAAACATCAGCGCCTGAGACCAGCAAAGAATGCGTTTGGTTACGGCGTGTTTACTGTAACCATACCCATGCGGACTAGAAAGCAAAATCCAGCCCTACTTAGTGAGCATGGTCTGAAAGATAACCAACTTGGTTTATTTTCATTTTTAGATAAAGACCATGGCTTAGGTAAAGGCAATAGCCTGTCATGGATAGAAAATATTTTGGCAGAAAATAACATTCATAACGTAGATGGGGAGATTTGGCTGCAAACATTTCCAAGAATCTTAGGCTATGTATTTAATCCTGTGAGTTTTTGGATGTGTGCTCGCGCTAATGGCGATGTTCAAGCTGTATTGGCCGAAGTGAATAATACTTTTGGAGAACGGCATTGTTATTTACTTCACAAAGACTCTGGTGAAGTTTTGCGCTCTGGCGAAACTCTATCTAGCAAAAAAGTCTTTCATGTATCTCCTTTTTGCGATGTAAGTGGCGATTACCACTTCCGCTTCTTATTTCCACAAGACAGTAAATCCGGTAAGAACAGTGTGAGTCGCATCGAATTACATGAGAATGCTCAGTCATTGATCAATACCAGCATTAGTGGTGTGAGTCGATCCCTCACTCAAACCTCTTTGTACTTGGCATTTTTCCGCTATCCACTTATGAGTCTTGGGGTAATTTTTAGAATTCATTGGCAAGCATTAAAATTATGGGTGAAGGGTGTACCCTTTCATTCAAAGCCCAAACCACCAGAATTTGAAGTAAGCAGATGATTCGCCCAGGACATTCCTTGCTCTCTAGACTCAATTTTTCACTCCCTCAAAAGCGAGTTAGCTCGGCACATCAATATCAAATAAGCTCAAAAGCACTTCTACACCTTCTTACCCAGCTAAGCAGTGGTCATTTAAATATAACTCTTCCCAATGGCGAGCTCAAAGAATTTGGTAATCGTGCGGATACATTGCATGCTGAAATTCATGTCTTTGATTGGTCAGTATTTAAAGAAGTTATGTCTCGTGGAGACATTGGCTTTGCAGAAAGCTATATTCGAGGACAATGGAACTCGCCAGATCTTAAAGCTCTCTTAGAGCTTGCGATTCGAAATCGCGCTATTCTTGAGAAGGCTATTTATGGCAGTTGGTACGGTTCTATTTTATATCGGCTCAAGCATTGGCTGCACGATAACAGCAAGTCCGGTAGTCGCAAGAATATTCACGCTCACTATGACCTAGGAAATGACTTCTATAGCTTATGGTTAGATCCTTCCATGAGCTACTCTAGCGCATGGTTTTCTGAAGGGGACAAACAATTCCTTGAAGATGCACAGCGAGCCAAAATCAAGCGTATTCTTGGCTCGCTTGAAATGCAATCAGGTGCCCGTGTCTTGGAAATTGGGTGTGGCTGGGGCGGCTTCATGGAAGAAGCGCTACGCAGTAATATTTCTACTGTCGGCCTTACCTTATCTACCGAGCAAAAAGCCTTTACAGAAAAGCGCTTAGCGAAACTAAACACCGAAATTACCGCTCCCAAGCCATATGAAGTTCGTCTTCAGGACTATCGTGATTGCCGGGATCAATTTGATGGCATTGCATCTGTGGAAATGTTTGAAGCTGTCGGAGAAAAACATTGGCCAGAATATTTCGAAACGATTGCCTTTTGCTTAAAATCTGGTGGCAAAGCCTGCATCCAAACGATTGTGATTGCTGAAGAACTGTTTGAGCGCTATCGCCAGAACACTGACTTCATCCAGCAATATGTCTTTCCTGGGGGTATGCTTCCCTCGCGTAGCAGTTTTCGAGCGAACGCAGCAAAAGCTGGGCTTCAGGTTGAGGGTGAATTTGCATTTGGCTCTAACTACGCTAAAACACTCTGTCTATGGCGAGATACCTTTAATCAGAAGCTTCATGAAGTACGCCAACTGGGGTTTGATGAGGCCTTTATTCGCCTCTGGAATTTCTATCTCATGTATTGCGCGGCTGGGTTTTCTGAACGCAACATTGATGTAGTGCAATTTACCTTAAGCCATAATCCGATTCAGACTTCTTCGGATACCCTCAGCGCATGAAGAAAAAGGGCATCTCCGATTTTTCTGGAAAACGTGTTTGGGTTATTGGAGCCTCTAGCGGTATTGGTGAGGCCTGCGCCAAGGCACTACTTCTAGCCGGAGCTCAGGTTGCATTATCCAGCAGAAGGATTGAACGCCTAAATCAAATTGCTGAATTGGGTGCTGTGAATCAAACGCTCGTCATTCCACTTGATGTCACAAGCAATATTCAACTACAGACAGGTTATCAAAGGATATTAGACACATGGGGTGGCGTGGATTTATTGCTGTTTGTATCAGGTATGTATGTGCCATTGCGCGCAGATGATTTTAATATCAAAGTAGCAGAGCAAATTATTGACGCCAATCTAATGGGGCCTATGAGAGCAGTGGCGTTAGTACTGCCCGCCATGCTCAAGGCCTATGATGGTCACATTGCAATTGTTGGAAGTGTGGCAGGTTACAGCGGTCTACCTAAAGCTTTGGCATATGGCCCAAGCAAAGCTGCCATCATCAATTTCTGTGAAAATTTGTATTACGACCTTCTTCCGCTTGGAGTCAGCGTGCATATGATTTCTCCAGGGTTTGTGGCCACTGAAGCAACGGCACAAAATGACTTTAAAATGCCAGCCTTAATTAGCGCTAAAGAAGCTGCTTATGAAATTTTGACTGGAATAGAAAAAGGGGAGTTTGATATTCATTTCCCCAAGCGGTTTTCAAGAATCTTAAAATTTCTCAGAATCTTGCCTTACCCACTTTATTTTTGGATGGTGCGCCACTTCGTGAAAATCTAAGTGGCGCAAGATACACCTAGGTACTACTTATATTTATCTTTACGAATTTTTTCCTCGAGAAAATCCATGACACTAAGTGCCTTCGCTTTGGATCCAGCAATCGATGGTGAAGTGACGTACCTACCCTGCATTACAATTGTTGGCACGCCTTCAATACGATATGCCTCTGTTAATTGTTTCGCAGCGCGTGCTTTAGACACTACCGCAAATGAACGATAAGTAGCCAAGAAGGTATTGCGATCAATGCCTTGAGAAGCCACCCAATCGGCGATCTCTGTTTCGGTCATCAAACGCTTGTTCTCCTTGTGCATGGCGTACATGACTTTCTCATTGAGAGCATCCGCTTTACCCATGGACTCTAAGGCATAGTACATCTGGCTGTGAGGTAAGAAATCATCTCTAAATGCTACCGGTACTCTACGAAATACAACATCTTTAGGTTGACGCTTAATCCAAGCGCTAAGATCAGGCTCAAAGTCATAACAATGAGGGCAGCCATACCAAAAAAACTCAATAACCTCTACCTTGCCTTTTGTTTCAACCGGTTGAGCTGCTGGGAGAATACGATAATCAAAACCTTCTTCAATTTTTTGACCTTGTGCATTAACAATGCCACATAAAAAAAGGAGGGTTAATGCTGTAAATATTCTTTTGCTTAATGAGATCATGATTTGCTTGATTTAATAAGAGTTGGTTTAATTCCTAAGCCATTCAATTTATCGCGCATAGGATTGCTTTCATCTGCACTGTTGTATGGCCCGACACGAACACGCCAAAGCGTATTGCCTTCGCTAGTAAGTTCGCTAAGCTGTGACTGGATTCCCTGAATAGCTAAATTCGCCTTCTGAGCATCGGCATCAGCGCGCTTAATAAAGGCACCAGTCTGCAAGAAGTATATAGCATCGCTTTTTGCGGCTGGGGCTAGAGTTACCTGGGTATCAACTTGCTTCTTGCCGCTAACTAAATCGCCGATAGGATCTGAGGCTACCGCAGCCGGGGCTTTACCTTGCAATGGCTTATTTAAATCTAATGGCTCAGCTGGTGTTGGGGTTTCACCCTCTGCAGGCGCGGCAGCAGGTTTAATCGTTAAAGGCAAATTAGGAGCACGAATACCAGGTCTTTCTTGGGGAGTATTTTTTGATAGGTAGAAAGCAATCACAAATGCGATTACCAACCCAGCACCTAAACCTAAAATAAATCCCAAGATCGTTCCACCATATTGAGCATCTTTGCTATTGACGATCTTACTAGGGCGCCCAATGAAGCTAATTTGTTGTTTTGGTTTTTTCATTATTTTCTCGCCTTACATTTTTGCTACATATCCTGCCATTACATCTTAGCTGGTGAAGATACCCCTAGTACTTTTAATCCATTTTGCAAGACTTGGCGAGTTGCCATTAGAAGTGCTAGGCGAGCCATTTTTAAGTCCTGATCATCTACTAATACACGATCAGAGTTGTAGAAGGCATGGAAATCCCCAGCTAAATCACGCAAATAAAAGGCGAGCGCATGAGGGGCCAACTCTGCAGCTGCGTCTGTCAGTACCTCTGGATACTCTGCCAAACGTCTTAGTAAACGATCTGATGCCTTGCTTTGCAAAAGCGATAAATTAGTAGATGCTAATTCTGACATTTGACCACCCCACTGCTGCAAGATTGAACTAATTCGTGCATGAGCATATTGCACATAGAACACAGGATTCTCATCGTTTTGCTGTAATGCCAAATCAACATCAAATACAAACTCAGTATCCGCTTTGCGGGAGATTAAGAAAAAGCGCACTGCATCACGACCACGCTGTAATGCGAGCTCTTTTTCCTCTGGCGTCATCTCTGAAGTGAAACCACCAGACCATTCAACCAAATCCCGCACAGTTACATAAGAGCCGGCACGCTTAGAAATTTTGACTTCTTCACCGTGACGCATTACGGTCACCATCTTATGCAAAACATAATCTGGATATGTTTTTGGAATATCCCAGCCACGCTTCTGAGCCACACCCTGCAAGCCTGAGCGTACACGGGCAATAGTCCCATGGTGATCACTACCTTGCACGTTAATTACCTTTTGAAAACCGCGACTCCATTTACTTGTGTGATACGCCACATCAGGAACAAAATAGGTGAAGCTACCATCAGACTTACGCATCACTCGATCTTTATCATCCCCATCATCAGTAGTCTTAAGCCACAGTGCGCCTTCAGCTTCATAGGTTTTACCAATGGCTTGTAATTCTTCAACAATTTTGGCAACACTGCCATCGGTGTACAAAGATGACTCTAAGTAATAGCAATCAAATTTCACGCCAAATGTTTTTAAATCTATATCTTGCTCGTTGCGCAAATAACCAACCGCGAATTGACGTATTGCTTCAATGTCATTCTTAAATTCCGGCGCAACTTTAAATGCAGCAGCAATCTCAGCGATGTATTCACCGTTATAAGCTTGCTCAGGCCACTTGGTATCGCCTGGCTTTAAGCCTTGCAAACGCGCTTGCACAGATAAGGCTAGGTTCGCAATTTGTACTCCAGCGTCGTTGTAATAAAACTCACGGTGAACTTTGATGCCTTGCGTAGCCAATAAATTTGCCAACGCATCGCCAAGGGCGGCTTGTCTTCCATGACCAACATGCAATGGTCCCGTAGGATTTGCCGAAACAAACTCGATCATGGCGCTTGAAACCACTGTATTAGAAGAGCTAAGTTCACCAAAATGTGCGCCAGAAGCCAGAATTTCACCCACGACCGCAGTCTTAGCGGAATTGCTAAAACGCATATTAATAAAGCCAGGACCAGCAATTTCACAAGATGCAATCAATTGCTCAAATCCAGGCTGCAGTTGCAGACGCTCCACTAAAGCTTGGGCTAGATCCCTTGGGTTGAGCTTCCAGGCCTTTGAGAGCTGGAGAGCGATGTTACAGGCGACGTCGCCATGATCTACCGCTTTAGGTCGCTCTAAACGAGGGGCAGGAGTATCTATTAGGCCTCGCTCCTGAGCTAAGCTCAGAAGGGCGCCTCTTAACATCTCAATTAAATGGTTTTTATTGATTAACAGCATAGATAAGTGAGTTTATCAGGTGGTAAGCTATTGAAATGATCTATCAATTTCGCTCTAAAGCTGGTGCAGACGTCGTGATGCTGCCCGATCTGACTAAGAGAATCTTTGATATCTTGGGGCGCCCATTAGACCCTAGAGGGATTCTCACGATTGAGCAACTTCCGAGCCTAATTACTGTCTTAGAAACAGCCATCCTGAGAGATCTAGAGGAGCGCAAAGCGAGAAAACAGCCTGAAGTTGGTGCAGAAACACCTAAGCTCGCTGACCGCCTTGGGCAAAGGGCCTACCCCTTCCTCGAACTAATGAAGCAGGCTAAAGCCAAAAACGAACCCGTTATGTGGGGTGTTTAATCCAATAAGCTGGCTATTTGTCGGCGAGTATCTTCAATTGACTCGCCCCGACGCTTAGCCAAGTCTTCCACTTGATCATCTGAGAGCTTGCCGACATTGAAGTAGCGGGCATCTGGATGAGCCAAGTAAAAACCGCTGACGCTTGAAGCTGGATTCATTGCCATTGATTCAGTCAGAGTCATCCCAATATCTTCAGAGCCGATGACTCTTAATAAATCTTGCTTAACTTCATGTGCTGGGCAAGCGGGGTAACCAGGCGCAGGACGAATACCGCGATACTCCTCCTTAATCATCTGATCATTAGTCAGTAACTCATCAGTGGCATAACCCCATAAATCTGTTCGAACTCGATGATGCATTAATTCTGCAAATGCTTCGGCCAAACGATCCGCTAAGGCTTTTATCATAATTGCACTGTAGTCATCGTGCTTTGCTTGGAATTCAGAAACCTTCTTTTCAACACCATGACCGGTGGTCACAGCAAAACATCCAAGGTAATCTGCCACACGAGAATCTTTTGGTGCAACGTAATCAGACAGGCATCGGTTTGGCCTGCGTACGCCATCTATGATTGGACGCTCAGATTGTTGGCGTAAGTTATGCCAGACAAAGAGTGGATGTTCCCGTGACTCATCGCTATACAAAACAATATCATCGCCAATCGCATTGGCAGGATAAAAAGCCACCACTGCATCAGCTTGAAGCCATTGACCTTTAATTAACTTATCTAACAATTCAAGCGCATCTTCATATACCTTACGCGCTTCAACACCTACGACTTCGTCATCCAAGATAGCGGGGAACTTGCCTGCCAAATCCCAAGTCTGAAAGAATGGCGTCCAGTCGATATATTTTGCAATGTCGCTTAACGCAAAGTTTTTAAATACACGGCGTCCAATAAATTTAGGCCTCTCAGGGACATAAGCCGTCCAATCAATCATCTCGCGATTCTTGCGAGCCGCCTCTAATGAAATTGTTGGCGCCACTTTCTTATTGGCATGTTGCTCTCGAATGCGATCATAGTCATCGCGCAAGTCTTGTATAAATTTCTTAGCACTCTCATCCGAAAGCAAACTAGAGGCAACGGATACCGAGCGAGATGCATCGGGCACATACACCACTGGGCCATCATAATGTGGAGCAATCTTTACAGCAGTATGTACACGAGAAGTGGTTGCACCACCGATCATAAGAGGAATTTGCCGCCCCCGGAACCAGTCGTCACGTTGCATCTCTTGCGCTACATAGGTCATTTCTTCAAGAGACGGCGTAATCAATCCAGAGAGACCGACAATATCAGCATTTTCTTGTTTAGCCCGCTTTAGAATCTCTGCGCAAGGAACCATCACGCCCATATTCGCAACTTCAAAGTTGTTACATTGCAAAACAACAGTCACAATATTTTTACCAATATCGTGCACATCGCCTTTCACTGTGGCCATAACGATCTTGCCCTTGGCTTTCGCTTCTCCACCAGCTGCAATATGCTGACGCTTTTCTTCTTCAACATAAGGAATCAAGATAGCAACCGCCTGCTTCATCACACGCGCACTCTTAACCACTTGCGGCAAGAACATTTTTCCAGCGCCAAAGAGATCACCAACAACATTCATACCATCCATAAGAGGACCTTCAATCACTTCGATTGGCCGGCCGCCCGCACCCATGATTTCAGCGCGCAGCTCCTCTGTATCAACGTCGATAAAAGTAGTGATGCCATGAACCAATGCATGGGTCAAACGCTCACGGACTGGTGCCTCACGCCATACCAAATTCTCAACCTGTTTAGCACCACCGCCTTTGAATTGATCGGCAATATCGAGCAAACGCTCAGTAGGCGTTTTGCCATCTTTTTCCTTAAAACGATTGAGAACAACGTCTTCAACACGTTCGCGCAATTCTGCATCTAAATCAGCATAGACACCCAGCTGGCCAGCATTCACAATGCCCATATCCATACCAGCCTGAATAGCGTGATACAGGAATACCGTATGAATAGCTTCGCGCACACGGTCATTACCGCGGAATGAAAAGCTCACATTAGAAACGCCGCCGCTTACTTTGGCGCCAGGCAAATTCTCTTTAATCCAGCGAGTTGCGTTGATGAAATCAACTGCATAGTTGTCATGTTCTTCAATGCCAGTAGCAATCGCAAAGATGTTCGGATCAAAAATAATATCTTCGGCAGGAAATCCAATCTCATTAACTAAGATCTCATAACAACGTTTGCAAATTTCTGTCTTTCGCTTAAATGTATCGGCTTGGCCAACTTCGTCAAATGCCATCACCACAGAAGCAGCGCCATATCGACGTATTAAGCGCGCTTGTTTTCTGAAAGGGTCTTCGCCTTCTTTTAAAGAAATCGAATTAACAATTGACTTGCCTTGAATGCATTTCAATCCGGCCTCAATCACGCTCCATTTAGAGGAATCGATCATGATTGGAACTCGTGCAATATCTGGCTCTGATGCAATCAGATTTAAGAAGCGAGTCATTGCCGCTTCAGAATCCAACATCGCCTCATCCATATTGATGTCAATCACTTGAGCGCCGCTTTCAACTTGTTGCCGTGCTACTACTAGCGCTTCATCAAATTGATTATTCAAAATCATGCGGGAAAATGCTTTAGAGCCTGTCACGTTAGTGCGCTCACCAATGTTTACAAATCCAACATCGGCCGTCACATTGAATGGCTCAAGACCAGAGAGCTTCATCGCTGGCATTAGTTTTTTACTCATGATGCTGCCTCCGCATTTTCGCGATAGAAAGCACGAGGCTTATGTTTAGCAACCGCATTGGCAATAGCGCGAATATGATCAGGAGTAGTGCCGCAACAACCGCCTACCAAATTGACCAAACCGTCTTTAGCAAAGCCACCGACTAAGCTTGAAGTAATTTCAGGGGTCTCATCAAACCCGGTGTCACTCATTGGATTTGGCAAGCCGGCGTTGGGATAGCAAGACACTGCTGCATCACAAATACGTGCGAGCTCAGCAATGTAAGGACGCATTAGCGCAGCACCGAGTGCGCAGTTCAAACCAAATGTGAGTGGCTTAATGTGGCGCAAGCTATTCCAGAAAGCTTCAACTGTTTGCCCTGACAAAATACGTCCAGATGCATCAGTTACGGTTCCAGAAATCATTACTGGCAAACGCTCACCAGTTTCTTCAAAAAATTCATCAAGTGCAAACAGAGCTGCTTTAGCGTTGAGGGTGTCAAAAATAGTTTCTACTAAAAATAAATCTACGCCACCCGCAAATAAGCCTTCAATTTGTTCGCGATAGGAAGCACGTAATGCATCAAATGTGACATTGCGTGCCCCTGGATCGTTCACGTCCGGAGAAATACTGGCAGTCTTTGGAGTAGGTCCAATCGCGCCTGCAGCAAAACGAGGTTTATCTGGAGTGCTGTATTTTTCGCAGGCTGCACGAGCAAGCCTTGCAGAAACTTCATTCATCTCAAGCGCTAAACCGGCCATCTTGTAGTCTTCTTGAGCAACAGAGGTTGCGCCAAAAGTATTCGTCTCAATAATGTCTGCGCCAGCCTCCAAATACTGCTCATGAATCTTGCTAATAATCTGGGGTTGGGTAAGCACTAAAAGCTCATTGTTTCCTTTAATGTCTCCCGGATGATCGGCAAAGCGGGTATTGTTGGGTAACCCACGATAATCCGCCTCGGATAACTTGTA
>CANBYN010000013.1 GCA_947373615.1 Burkholderiaceae bacterium
TGAGGCCCCTGCAGGTACACCAAAATCCATTATTGATAAATTGAGTACAGACATTAAAGTGATTTTGCAACGACCAGAAGTGCAAGAGCGAATGCTAGCAGCAGGTGTCTATGTGAACTATCTTTCTCCAGCCGATTCGAGCAAACGAATTTCTCGTGAATTAACCATGTGGAGCAAAGTAATTAAGGATTCGAATATAAAGCCAGATTAAGCAGAAAGTAAATTCGCTAGCGCATTGAAATCGCTGGCGTGGTAATCAACCCATTCCTCCTCGCGCAGATCATTACGAAGATGAGTGGGTCCAAATTCATTTGGACGCTGTACAAATGCTGTTTGTAAACCTAACCTGTGAGCAGCTTCTAAATCATCTTTATGCGCAGCAACCAACATTACCTCCCCTGGCATTACATCAAAGGTTGCAGCCACGCCTAAATAAGTCTCAGGATCAGGCTTGTAATGCCGAAATATTTCGGCAGAGAGTATCAAATCCCATGGCAAACCAGCATGCTTAGCCATATTCGCTAGTAGGCCGAGATTTCCATTAGAAAGAGTGACAATCGTAAATTGCTTTTTAAGACGAGTAAGCCCTTGCACAGTATCAGCCCACGGGGCAAGGCGATGCCAAATGAAATTCAAATCTCGCTTTTGGGATTCGCTCAGAGTTTTAATGTCAAATTGTTCAAGTACTTGGTCCAAAATCATTCGATGTAAATCATCGATCTTGGTCCATCCTAATTCACCAGATCGAACACGGGCCATTGCTGGCTTATAACCATCTCTCCAGGCGGTTGCAAACGCATTAGGATCAACCGAGAGCTTTAGACGAGATGCTTCAGCAGCAATTGAACCGTGCCAATCGACTACTGTTCCAAAGACATCGAATGCTAAGATTTTGGGTAGTGATTTATCCTTCTTTGCCATAACTGATTACTCCGCTTCAATTTTGGCTTGCAGAGCAACTTGCTCCCATTTTTTCTTTTCTGCTGCAATAAAAATCTTTGTATTGGCCGGCGTATCTCCGACTGCCCAACCTCCTAGATCTTTCCAACGCTGCTTGATCTCTGGAGTTTCAAGCGCTTTCTTTACCGCTGCATACAACTTATCGATCACCGGTTTAGGTGTACCTGCAGGTGCAAATAAACCAAACCAAGCGGTAACCTCAAAGTTCGGGAAGCCAGATTGAATCATCGTTGGTACATCAGGCAATTCGGGAACACGATTTTTACTAGTTACCGCTAAAGCACGTAATTTACCAGCCTTGATATAAGCCATAGAGCTTGGTAAGTTATCCACCATCATGCTTGTCTGACCAGCCAGCAAATCAGCCAAAGCTGGCCCCGCACCCTTGTAAGGCACATGAATAATATCGATACCAGCTTGAGCCTTAAAGAGCTCCCCTGACATATGAATAGATTGACCGCGACCAGAGGATGCGAACGAATACTTGCCAGGGTTTGCTTTTGCCAAAGCTACTAATTCAGCAACAGTCTTTGCAGGAAAATCAGAGTTCACAACCAGCACATTTGGATTGGCAATTACAATTGTGATGGGCTCCATATCCTCCATCTTGTATGGAAGATTTTTGTATAAGCTGTAATTAATCGCATTAGGACCAATATTGCCCATCGCGATGGTGTAACCATCGGCTGGCGCTGCCAACAAAGCTTGAATACCAATAATTCCTGCGCCGCCTGCTTTATTTTCAATAATTACATTTTGACCAAGCTCTTTACCTAAAATATCTGAGAGCGCCCGCGAAGAAATATCGGTCGTTCCCCCTGGTGAAGCGGTAACAATAATCTTGATGGGTTTAGACGGGAAAACTTCTGCTGCGCAAACCGATTGCACCAACAGCGGTAAAGATGCAAGCGCAGTAAAACCAATCGCGCAAGCGCGTATTAAAGAATAAAAGCTAAGCATAGCTGTCTCCGACTTATGTCAATGTAATAGTTTTAGATGGACCTTAAAACTCCATTAGCCTAATATTAAACATATATTGGCAGTCCTGCGCAATAGAGTGCTACTGACTTTACCTAAGGTAGCGGGATAGAGAATATTGCCTTGAGCGTGAGTGAATCTGTACTATTAGTAAATCCTTTTCCAACGCCAGCCTGGAAAGAGACTGGCTTACCATCGTAGTACATCATCAAAAAACCCATTTGCTGTGTATTTTGATAATTGATGGGCTGTCCCAATTGATTCATATTGGAATAGAACTCAACACCCAAAGCAACTTCAGGAGTAACTTCCCTAGAAATACGAGTTGCGGTAGAAAAGTATGGCGACTGATTCACATAAGGCTGTGAGAGCGGCATATCAATGATTGGATTAAATGAGATTAACCATTCATCAAAATGTTTGCCGATAATGAAACGGACTTCTGCGTTATAACGAGATTCATCAAATTGTGGCTGCACATTGGCCAGCTCTAAATTCGCCCCGGCGAAAAAATCATCGCCTTTTTCCTCTCGAATAGGGAGCCATTTCATCCGTATCTTTGTCGCTGCATATTGAAATTTAGTGTCGTAATTTACATATGCAATGTAAAGACCCGCTTCTAAATCATGTCCTAGACCATAGGCAAACTCAGGAGTTACTCGCACGCCATTATTATTCATCACCTCACCTGGATATGAGGGCGTCTGAATACCGCGTGGCGTACTATTTAGATGAATCTCTAGGCTAGCTTCACCCTTGGCATTAATTTCATCGTCATACACTTGGATCTCATCTTGAAGTATCGCCATACTGATCGATGGCAACAATGCTAAAGAAGCTAATACTAGCGCCTGTGTAAGGACCGTCTTTAGTAAGCGAACTTGCATCAGCATGATGCGTGAGTTTAACAACTATTGCTTATTTTTGACGCGCTCACTCCATAATTGCCAAGGACGTCCAATTGTTTTTTCGATGGTTGCTTGGGCAGCCGCAGCCTCACCAGGAGTTAGATACTGAACTTGACCCATTTTCATCGCCTCTGCTTGAATGCTTGCATTCTGAATAGCATAAATTGCTCTGAAAACAGACTTTTTGATCGAGTCTGCTCCCGTGGCATATCCATGACCCCGCATCAAAACAAAATATTGCAAGCCCATAGACTTAGATAATGCATTACCTAAGTCTGGACTGCTGATAAACATATCAGTATCTGGATTGGGATGTGCAACGTTACGAATTTCAAAAATAGGCGCGCCCTCACCTAAAAATGAACTCATGTGATAAACCGGTTTGAGTGTTGTACCAGTCAAACCGTATGGCAATACTGGCGATGCATGCCCATGAATCACTGAATTGATATCAGGTCGATCCTTTAATATCCCGCTATGGATAAAACGCTCACCATACGCTACACGCGTATCTCCATTTAAAGCATTTCCATTCATATCAAACTCCATAATGTCTTCCACCTTTACTACGGGTGGAGAAACACTCCTAGACAGAAAGAATGTATTTGGGTTTACTGGATTGCGAACGCTGATATGGCCATAACCATCAACTGCATTTTGGTCATACAAAATATGGTTGGCTAATACAAGCTCTTCAACTGCAGCCTTAACCGCAGGATTTTGCTCCATTTGCTCTTGAACACTTGCAGCGCCCACACAAGACGCGCTCAATAAAATTAACAGGCCAAGTATTTTCCTCATCATTCAACCTTTCCAATTTTTCTGACAACCTCACCCATTTGCGCAGACTCTTTATCCCAGTAGACTTTGAATTCTGGAGCATCCATATACTGAATTGGACTTCCTGCACCGTTGATAACAGAGCGAACCCGCTCATCACTTGCTGCCTGCTTAGCGGCTTCACGCAACTTATTGGTAATTACGTCAGGGGTAGCGCTTGGCACAAATAAACCGGCCCACTGTGCAAACTCAACCTTGACACCCATCTCTTTAAAGCTTGGTACGTCTGGCATGCTCGCCAATCTGCCATCACCCCAGTGTGCCAAGGCGCGAACTTTACCGGCTTTAATTTGCTGAACAATTGATGAAGGCCCAGTAGCGATTGCATCAACCTGCCCGCCCAATAAACCGACAATTGCTGGACCAGCACCAGTATAGGGAATGTGAACCATATAGAACTTTTGGGAGGACTTCAACATCTCCATTGGCACATGCATAGTTCCGTAGTTACCTGAAGATCCGAAGTTGTACTTTCCGGGATTGGCGCGCATGTCTGCCACAAAAGATTTGTAATCCTTCCAAGGACTATCCGCTCGAACTACTAGCACTGTTGGATCTGCTGTGAAACGCGCAATGGGCTTAAATTGATTCAACTGAAAAGACTGTTCGCGCCCAACCACTTTGTCCGCCTCTGGAATAATGGAAATGGAAGATAAAGCCATCAGAATGGTGTAACCATCTGGCTTTGCTTTAGCTACAGCCGCCATCCCAATGCCACCTCCGGCCCCTGCTTTGTTCTCTACAATCACAGGCTGTCCCAGAATGCGAGATAGCGCTTCAGCAACCGGTCTACCCACCGCATCAGCAACTCCTCCCGGGGGAAATGGCACCACCATGGTGATGGGTTTAGTCGGATAGCTATCGGCGGTTTGCGAAAAGGCACCCAAGGAAATGAAGCACGCCCCAAAAAAGGCGAATGCGCGGATAACACAAGTGATTTGTCTCATTTTTTGTCTCAAATACGTAAGAAAAACGTAATTTAGTTATTATTTATGGTCTTTATCCTACTACAAGATTTATCACAACAAACAAGGGTTGGCGTAGATATAACCCGCACCGGAGATAGCAATCATGAAATACGCAGCATTTTCTTTATCAAGCGCACCTTTCGAGACTCGCGTCGGCATTGTTTCCGCCGATGGCAAAACTATTCAAGAGCTAGATTTGGGAGTCGATGTCAGCGAAGAAGGCATTGTCGCTATCCTGAAATCCGATCTCGCAGGCAAATTGCCCAAACCCGTCGCTACCTACGCATTTGACGACATTCGCTTGCTAGCACCGGTTCCAAGGCCACGCCGAAATATTTTTTGCGTTGGAAAAAATTATCATGAACATGCTAAGGAGTTTTCCAATAGCGGCTTTGATGGCAGCGCTAAACCGGGGGAAGATATTCCAAGTCATGCAATCTTTTTTACAAAACCCCCTGAGTCTGTCACTGGCCCCAATACCAATGTCATTATTCCTACCGCGGTATCTACTTGCATCGATTATGAAGCGGAGTTAACTATCGTCATTGGTAAAGGTGGCAAAGGCATTGGCGAAGCAGATGCGATGAAGCACGTTTGGGGTTATACAGCCATCAACGATGTTACTGCGCGTGATTGGCAGCAAAGACACAAGCAATGGTTCTTAGGTAAGAGCTTTGATACTTTTTGTCCTATGGGCCCTTGGGTTGTTACGGCCGACGAAGTCGATGCTGAAGATATTTCTGTGAAATGTTGGGTAAATGGGGAGTTGCGTCAGAACTCTAATACTAAAGATTTAATCTTTGATATCCCCAATATGATTGCCACAGTTTCTGCTGGCATTACGCTCTATCCGGGAGACCTTATTGCAACTGGCACTCCTGTAGGCGTTGGTATTGGCTTTAAGCCACCAAGGTATTTGGTCAACGGTGATGTTGTCGTAGTAGAGATGGGTGGTATTGGCAAACTCGAAAACACTTTTATTGCTGAGTAAAAAAATAAATATCAACCATAAGGTATTTTAAGTCAGCAGCTAAGAGAAAAGCCACCCTAGAGTGGCTTTCTTATTAGCGCTAAATCTATTACCTCATTAAGCCAAGGTGAATTTCAATTCGCCCAATTTTTCTACTGAGCTCACAATCTGATCGCCCTTCTTCAGCCAGACCTGCTTGTCTTTTGGCATACCCGCAATCACTCCTTGAGGGGTACCAGTAAAGACAATATCACCAGGCTCCAAAGCCCAATAAGTACTAATGTAAGACAACATCTTTTGGGTATTGTGGATAAAGTCAGAGGTATTTGAGTTCTGACGCAATTCTCCATTGACCCAGGTCTTTACTTGCAGGTTGTTCGGATTACCAACCAAATCAGACGTCACAAAATAGGGACCAATCGGTGCATATTGATCTAAGGTCTTACCAATCATCCACTGACCACTTGGTAATTCTAATTGTAAATCACGAGATGAGAAGTCATTTGAGGTGCAATACCCTGCCACATAATCCAAGGCTGCTGATTCAGGCACATTGCGCATTTTCTTGCCAATCACAATCAATAACTCTGTTTCATAGTCCAGCTTGTATGAAACAGATGGCGGTGGAATCTGCAATAAACAGTTATGCGCAGTCAGGCTATTGTTGTACTTATTAAACAAAGGCGGCACACGGGGATGAGCCATGCCAACTTCATCGGCATGCGCACGGTAGTTCAAACCAACGCATACAATTTTGCTAGGGTTCTTAAAAAGTCGTCCAAAAGTAATGTCAGACTCTTTTAAATAAGGCACGCCAGATTTATCAGCACTTGCCACCACTTTATTAAAGCCCCCAGCATTACCTTCTTGCAATAACTGATCCAGAGTAGTTGGGGCTGCAATTTTCATTTTCTGTGCAACAGCGCGCACATCAATCACGCCCTTTGGAGTAACTACTCCCAGCGTTTCAGAGCCATCGGCATTCTGAATCGAGAGAATCTTGCTGTTCTTAACCATTTCACGCGGACCTGTGTATTCCTCACCACCCCATACCGAGGTTGGATGTGCTGACGCTTCTTTCATGACGCTCATAGAAGAGGCGGCCACTAAACCCGCTCCAGCAGCTGAAGCAGTTTTCATAAATTGACGGCGAGAAGTCATTCAAATCTCCTTTTGTTGTTATCTATTTTTTTAACTACAAAAGGAATACTACTTCAAGCACTTATTCCGTGGTGCAGCAAAAATGATGGGGTCAGCTTTTATCCTAAACCAAAGAATATGGCGATACGGTAAGTAATGAAGGAGGCAATATAGGCCAAGACAAATAAGTAGCTGAGCATGATGACCGGAATCCTCCACCCACCTGTTTCTCGCTTTACGGCAGCAATAGTGGAAAGGCATTGGGGAGCAAATACAAACCAAGCCAACAAAGAAAGTGCGGTGGCTAATGACCAGCTTGAAGAGATCAAAGGAATTAAGGCATCCGCTGCATCTGCACTTGAGCTTGCTAATGCGTATACCGTTGCCAACGAACTGACTACTACCTCACGGGCAGCCATACCAGGAACCAATGCAATGCTGATTTGCCAATTAAATCCAATGGGAGAAAAAACATGCGCCAATGCTTGACCCATCATGCCCGCAAAACTATATTGAATCGGTGATCCCGTTGCACCTTCTGGCGGAAATGGAAAACTAGACAGCACCCATAAAGCAATCGTCATCACCAAGATAATTCCACCTACGCGATGCAGGAAAATCTCAGCGCGCTGCCATAAGCTGATCGCTAAATTGCCGATACGTGGCAAATGATAGCTAGGCAACTCCATCATGAGCGCATTCATTCTGAATTGCTCACTGGTAAAGCGTTTTAATATCCAAGCAACAATCATCGCACCTAAGATTCCAGCAAGGTAGAGCGAGAACAAAACTAAGCCCTGCAAATCAACGCCTGCCCACAGCTTTTTCTCAGGTATGAAGGCGGATATTAATAAAGCATATACCGGCAAACGCGCCGAGCAAGTCATCATTGGCGCAATCAAAATAGTCACCATACGATCGCGAGAATTGGAGATGCTTCTAGTAGCCATGATTCCCGGTATTGCGCAGGCAAAACTCGAAAGTAGTGGAATAAAAGATCTACCTGAGAGCCCTACCGATCCCATAACACGGTCCAACAAATAAGCGGCTCTTGGTAAATATCCAGACTCTTCTAGGAGGAGGATGAAGAAAAATAGTATCAAGATTTGGGGCAAGAAAATTACCACTCCACCCAAGCCTGCCAATATCCCGTTAATCAATAAACTGCGCAACCAAACATTGGAAATGTGCTCACCAATTTGAGCGCCAAAATACTCAATTGAAGTCTTAATCAAATCCATAGGCAATGCTGCCCAACTGAATACCGCCTGAAAAATACAGAAAAGTAAGCCAACCAAAATAATGGGGCCCAAGACCGGATGCAGCAGGACTGCATCTAATCGATCACTTAGCTCATCAGGCACTATTCTGTCGAGATTTAGGGTCTGTAAAATTTTTTGAACTTGAATGTTGTCAGATTCCGCATGAGCAATATGGGAGGCGACATTCTCTAAAGTAGCATCTTCAGTGCCAGTACGCATCGCATTTAAATTGCGCCAGTCTAGTTGAGATAAAAATGCTTTGACCTCATCCGCTCCATCAGATTTAATGCCTACACTTGTTAATACTGGCAAACCCAACTCTGTTGAGAGTGCTGCTGTATCGATCTGTAATCCTTGACGTTTGGCAATATCAAGCATATTCAAGACCACTACGCACGGCAGGCCTAGGCGTTTAGCAGCAAGTGCTAAACGTAGATTACGGCGAAGGTTCATCGCGCTTAAGATACAGAGCACTAAATCCGGACGCTTTTCACCCTCTGCTCTACCAAGCAATACATTGCAGGTGACACGCTCATCAAGCGATCTTGGATAAAGACTGTACGCACCAGGCAAATCCAAAATGCGAATATTTTTTCCTGATTCGAGAGAGAGTCGACCCTCTTTTCTCTCGACAGTCACCCCAGAATAATTGGCAACCTTCTGACGACTGCCTGTTAATAAATTAAATAAGGCAGTTTTACCGCAATTGGGATTGCCTAATAGAGCAACGAGTGGTTCGCTCGGAAAAAAGTGGATAGTAGATTCAGACATGGGGAACCAACTCGACTTCAATCAGGCGAGCTTCAGTGTGACGCAAGGCAAATGTAGAGGTTCCCACGCGAACTAAGTAAGGACCCTTTTTAAGCAACCCCTTGCGAAGCAATGTCACCTGCTCACCCGGAAGAAAGCCAATGTCCTCTAGCTGCCCTTTAATTTGAGGGGCACCTTTGGGCGCATTTACTGTGGATACGCGGTAAATGGCATCTATATCAACTTGGTCCAATTGCATTAAGGACTGTCACTTTTATCAATTAATAGGAACGATTCTCATTATATACCTTATAATTAAGAATGATTCTCATTTATATAAAGGAGCATATATGAAAATTACCCTTATAAAACAATTACTTATATCTATTTTAATGATGTATATTTCTTCAGGCCAGGCACATGCTGAAATAAGCGTAATCAATATTCAGATCCAAAAGGGGCGTTTTTCTCCTTCTGAAATTGATATTCCTGCTGACACCAAGGTGAAATTTGTCATTGAAAACCTAGACGACACTCCGGAAGAGTTTGAGAGTTACGACCTCAATAGAGAGGTGCTAATTAAGCCTAATAGCAAAGCCTCTTTCTACGTTGGCCCACTAAGTACTGGCGTTTATAAGTTCGAAGGTGAATTTAGTCCACAAACCGCTCAAGGCGTAGTGAGGGTTAAATGAAAAAAATACAAACCTTTGTCAAACAATTATCTTGTGCTGCTCTATTGCTTGCAGCCCCACCGCTATATGCAGGAGAGTATCTTAGCGGCCCAGCGGATTACATCTACACACCAATTGTTGAAGAGGGTGAAAAAGAAATTGATACCAAGTTCGGCACCCAGACCCCCAGAAGCAGTGAGGACACTAGACAATCCGGCGCATCAATTGGCTTTGGCTATGGAGTGAACTCTTGGTGGTTTACAGAGCTCTATGGAAAAGTTATTTGGGATGGCAATAACTCTCAATTTGATGCAGTGGAGTGGGAGAATAAGTTTCAGCTAACAGAGACAGGAAAATATCCAGTTGACGTTGGATTTCTGATTGAGGTAGAACGCCCCCAAAATCGCAATGAAGGTTATGAAGCCAAGTATGGGTTCCTACTGCAAAGCGAGTGGAAGCAATGGGTGGCTAACCTCAATATATTGATGCAAGGTCACTATACCGGCACTGAAAATCAAGGCACTTATTTTGGCTACCAAGGCCAAGTTAAGTATCGACTGCAGCCAGAATTAGAGTTGGGGGCGCAAATCTACTCTTGGTTAGGTCAAGTCAATAGCTGGAATTCCGATCAGCAACAACAAACCAGTGCGGGACCTGCGATCTTTGGAAAAACGAAACTTGGTCGTAAAGAGGCCCTTAAATACAATGTAGCCTACCTTTGGGGAACAACTTCTGCCTCTCCACGAAACACCATCAGAATGCAGGTGGAGTACGAGTTTTAGGACAGTACGGCAATCCTCTGATATGTTCTCTCTTAGCTCAATCTTAAATTGCTATTACCACTTTTTATGTACCTACCAAAACATTTTCTAGTTGAAGATCAGAATGTACTGGCGCAACTAATCGCTAAATTCCCATTGGCAACAATTGTAGGCAATGTCGATGATTATTTTGAGATTAATCACTTACCGCTCATGCTCAGTGCTGATAAAACTAAATTAGTTGGTCATATCGCCAGAACGAATCCTCTAACTAAAGTTGCGGAGAGCAGCAAACCATCGGTCACTGCAATTTTTAATGGCCCCAATGCCTATGTCACACCAGCTTGGTATCCATCAAAAAAAGAATCGGGAAAAGTCGTTCCCACCTGGAACTATGCCGTAGTTCATGCGCAAGGAACAATTAAGCTAATCGATGATGCCCATTGGTTGAGAGATCATGTAACGCATATGACTAATATTCATGAGCCTACATACCAATCTACCTGGAGGCTAAATGATGCTCCAGAAGAATATGTACTGATGATGCTTAAAGCCATAATTGGCATCGAGATTGATATTCAGAGTTTGGTGGGTAAATTTAAACTAAGTCAAAATCGACCTGCCCAAGACTATGCAGCAGTTGTAAAACAACTAGAAGAATCCCCAAAAGAAGCTCTACAAGAAATGCTCAAATATATGAAGCCCAGTTAAACATTTTGCGCATTTAGGGCAACGTATAGCCATATTTTTGCAAAATCACTTTGGCTTGATCGCCCTGCATAAACTGATACAAGCTCACCGCCTCTTGCGGAGCGCCTTTAATTAAAACCATTCTTTGCTTAATAGGCTCATAAAACTTGCTGCTAAGTAGCAAGTAATTCGTTCCTTTTGACACTTCTGGTGACATCGCTAAAGACTGAGCAGTAAAACCAATATCAGCAGCACCAGTGGCAACATAAGTCGTTGCTATACCAATGTTATCCCCATAGACTAGCTTTTCTTTGGCAAGATCCCAGAGACCTTCAGATTTGAGATACTCAACAGCAGCTTTACCATAGGGAGCCAATTCAGGTTTAGCAATGGCCACTTTATTGGCCTTAGAAATAATCTGTGTAATCTCCGCTTTGTTATCAACCAAATGAATTCCAGTGGATGTTTTAGCAATCAATGCAAGAGCACCGATCGCATAGATAGAGCCAGCATCAATTGTCTTGCCATTCTTATAAAGCTCTAGCGGAAAATGCTCGTCTGCAGCTATAAATAAACTAAATGGAGCACCATTCATAATTTGAGCAGTGAAATTTCCGGACGAACCATAGACTACCCTCACCTCAGACTTGCCGCTGGCTTTAAATGCGAGAGCTATTTCATTAAAAGCGTCCTTCATGTTGGCAGCCACTGCAATGCTTGTGCCTTGCGCCGCGACGCTTTGCGCAAGCAAAAAAAAGAAGGTGAATATCAGTTGCCGCAATGAGGTGCCTTTATTAGAATTGAGTTTAGTTTAAATCCAGCTGTCAATTTCTCGTTTTAAGGTGATGGGCTTATATCCTGGCGCATTTGATGAAAGCTGCCGAATTCTACGAATTAGTTTGGCAACGTCTTTATTAGATGCCAACTCATCACTCATTGCCAAGAAAAAAATTTCATCTTTAAGTTTAATAAAATCTAATTCATTTTCTAGGGCCACACTTTTAACCCCCATACCCACATCGGCTTTTTTAGCCAATATGGATGTTGCAATTGCAGAATGAGTAAATTCTTCATGCTCATAGCCCTTTATTTCTTTAGGATTAATGCCTTCATTTGCAAGGACTGTTTCTAAGAGTAGTCTAGTGCCAGAACTCTTTTGCCTATTGATGAACCGAATATTTGGTCGCAGTAAGTCTTTTACTCGAGTGATGTTCAGAGGGTTTCCTTTGGTAACCATGAGCCCCTGCACTCTCTTCATTATTGGGAATATTTTCATCCCCTCCTTTTGCAAACGCTTTGCAATGATCTTAGATGCCTGAGGCTCTGAAACATGGAATCCCGCAATCTCCACCTCAAAATTTAAGAGGCGCTCTAAAGCCTCTCCCGAGCCAGCGATACTTAATTCACATGACACCAGTTCATTAACAGCTTTCTGAATTATTGGGTCACTACTACTGGCCACCTTCCAGCATTTATCAGAGTTTTCCCTAAATTGCGAGAAGCCTTCCTCTAATTGCGTCAGACTAGTTTGCCCTAGTCGACGCGTCTTATCATCAAAATCTTCCGTGAATCGAATCAAGTATTTTGCATATTCAGAAAGATGAGATCCATGCCCACGAACCCGCTCCATTAATTTAAAACCAAGCGCCAGTTCAACTTCATTCACTTTTTGCCAGACATTGCGATAGGAGAGACCTGCTTTCTTGCATGCCGACATCAGGGTTTTACCCTGATCAATATCCTTTAATAAAGCAGTTAACCAAACCAAATCGATTACTGCAGGATCTTTGGCTGCCTTACTCCCGAATACCAAGGTTGGCCTAATCTGTATTTGCATATGTAAATTTTTGCATATTGATGTTTTGTAATATGAGCAATATTAACTGAATAGTTCAAGGAAAAACGGCAAATGAAATTCCACTCAATACGCTATCTTGCGATAGTCGCTACAACTCTATCTCTCTTAAGTTCGCCCGCTAGTTCCCAAGAAAAAAGTATCGTAGTTTCCTCAACAACCTCTACAGAACAGTCTGGCCTATTTAATTTCATCTTACCCATCTTTAAGTCGAAGCAGGGTATTGAAGTCAAAGTAGTTGCTGTTGGTACTGGTCAAGCCTTAGATATTGGTCGCCGCGGTGATGCCGATGTCGTATTTGTTCACGATAAACCCGCTGAAGAGAAATTTGTTGAAGAAGGATACTCTACCAAACGTTATGAAGTCATGTACAACGACTTTGTGCTGATTGGACCTAAATCAGACCCAGCAAAAGTCGGTGGCGGTAAAGATATTCAAATAGCACTTCAAAAAATAGCAACTACCCAGTCCCCCTTTGTCTCACGTGGTGATAAGAGTGGTACTCACGCAGCGGAACTTCGTTACTGGAAGGATGCCGATATTGCAGTCGCTCCCGGTTCATCTTGGTACAAAGAAACTGGTTCAGGTATGGGCCCAGCCCTCAATACCGCCTCTGCAATGAATGCCTACATATTGGCTGACCGTGGGACTTGGATTAGCTTTAAGAACCGCGGAGATCTTATGATCTTGGTTCAAGGTGATCCTAAGTTATTCAATCAGTATGGCGTGATGCAAGTGAACCCAGCTAAATTCCCACACGTCAAGAAACCGCTTGGGCAAGAATTTATCAATTGGCTAGTGTCTAAGGATGGTCAAGATACGATTGCAAATTACAAGATTGAGGGTCAACAGCTCTTTTTCCCAAATGCTAAGCAATAATAAAGCCCGCTTCTGCGGGCTTTATTTACGACTGGAAAACTTGCCAGCGTTATTTAATGCTTACTTCTTAGGTGTTACGAAGCCGATAGCAGTGTCGTCAACAAACTCAACCATTACGTCATCACCAACTTTGAATTTCTCAAGACCAAGAACTGCTTTATCTACTTTAACTTTCTGCTTCTCGCCACTTGGCATAGTAAAAGTCACAACACGTGTTGCTTGATCAATTGTGGAGATCTTAACGGTTGCATAGACAGTGTCAGCAGTTTCTTCGAATGGCTTAGCAGAACCTTTGCCTGCAATGACTACAGAGCGAACACCAGAAACGCCTGGCTTAGCATCTTTACCAGCAGCTGTTAAGCCGATAGCAATCGCCTGTGCATGCTCAACTACGAATACATCACCTTTTTTAACTTTATCCAAATCATTAACAGATTTAGCGACATTCATTTGCGCCAAATTTCCGTTTGCATCTTTCAATACAACGATACGTTTTTTTACATCTACAGAATCAACAGTTGCGGTAAGCACTGCTACGTCAGCAGCTAAAGGCAACATTTTTGCAGGAATCTGTGCAAAAACAGAAGATGCACAAGCGATACCAACTGCAACGAATAGACCAGCAAGAATAGATTTCTTCAAGATAACTCCTAATTGAGGTTGAAATGGGCTCAAGGGAGAGCCACAATTTCATTGTAACCATGGAATGTGGCACTTTTCGCACGGCATCGAACTATGCCTCCATGTCCATCTTTGGTAAATTGAACAGATCTAACTAAATATAAAGGCAATTTGGATCTTGGAGATATTGATTAAACCGTGGGCAGAAGCTCAAAATGCTGCCTTTTTGGTGCGCCAAGAGGTGTTCATCTGGGAGCAAGGGGTTCCTGAGGAGTTTGAAATTGATGAAATGGACCCTTCAGCAATACATGTCCTTGCCTATAAAGGCGCTCAGTGCATAGGAACTGCAAGACTGGTGGATTTGGGGGGTGGGCGTGCCCAAATTGGACGTATGGCCGTCCTAGTCAGTTTTCGAAATCAAGGAATTGGCCGGCAGATATTAGAAAATCTTATTGGAAGGGCAAAACCCCTAGGGGCATCATTTTTGATATTGCATTCCCAACTAACTGCCATTTCATTTTATGAAAAATTCGGCTTTATCGCCGAGGGACCCACTTATGAAGAGGCCGGCATTGCCCATCGTAATATGATTCTTTCATTACCCCACACTATTAAATAAGCTTCTATTTATGACTACCGCCCCACTCCCAATTCCCTTCATCTATCGTGTCTGTTACTCCGATACCGATGCCGCTGGTTTTATTTACCATGGACGCTATTTAGAAATATTTGAACGCAGTCGCGCAGAGTGGTTGGCTAAAAGAGATTTAAGCCCCACCAAACTCATCAATGAATTCGGAATACTCCTGCCAGTTCGAGAGCTTACGATGAACTTCTATAAACCCGGTCGCTTGGATGACATTCTTTACATTGATCAAGTCATTGAACATCGGGGGCGAACGCAAGTTACCGTGAAACAAACAGCTCAACGAAAGATACAAGACATTGATAGTGAAGATAGGCAAGTGATTGCGAGCGCAACACTACATATTGTTTGCGTAGATACCGCTACCCTCAAGCCCAAGGCCATACCTGATTGGCTATTTCTCGCGGATTAACGAAGGGCTATATGTCTGAAGGAAAATTACTCACCTTTGTAAAAGAACTCAGCTTATTACTAGCCCACCAACCAAGCGAAGAGACTATTTTTATCAAAGGCAAAAAGCTCTTAGAGACCCTTATTGCAACTGATGATTGGTTGCCAGAGGAATTTGCTAAACCACATCCTCAGTATTACCAGCAATTTCTACTCTACGCAGATCCGCTAGATCGTTTTTCTGTTGTAAGTTTTGTGTGGGGGCCAGGACAAAAGACACCCGTTCACAATCACACTGTCTGGGGAATGGTAGGTCAACTGCGTGGAGAGGAAAAAGGCACTCCTTACTATCGCCAAGCTGAAGGTGGATTTAAAGCAGGAAAATCTTCTATCTGTACTCAGGGTCATGTTGATACGGTTTCACCTAATACACACGATATTCATGTCGTAGAAAACAACCTCAAAGACAAAACCTCCATCAGCATTCATATATATGGCGGCAACATCGGCAGAATTCATCG